>JAJZCJ010000278.1 GCA_021846145.1 Bacillota bacterium | reverse complement strand
TCACACTAAAGGTGCTTAAATCTAAATCCAGTTTCCAACTGGGAAACCCACCTGCATACCCACCCCCAATATCCTTTTGCAATTGAGCCGAAGTATCAAATGAAAAGATCGCAGAAGGAAATGAAAGATCCTGATTGCCACTAATAATGTCTAAAAACTTCCTCGCCGGTAAATACCGCGAACGAGAAACGTTTGAAGTGTCTTGAATACTTACACGCACCAACTGGACGTTATGTTGGTGAATGGCTTCCTGAATATGTGGAACCCACGAACTGTCAAAATCGCTATTTTTATAAATCAAACATCCCTCCTTTGAAAATAAACAGCCATGAAAATTATCCATCACACTACATTAATCTAAGCAAATTTCATGCCATAATATTTCGAATAATGTATAAATGATTATTATCTAAATAACGTTGATAACAACGGATTGTTGGAAGAGTAATTCAGTATACAAATGAGACCATTCTTATTAAAATGGTTCATTAATGCTGCACATAAATCAAAAACAAACCACAGGAGAATCCATATGTCTACAAACCAGCAAATCATTATCAATAGTGTGCGTTTGCGTGAAGTTTTTGATGTGGCGATGCGAATTGCAAAATATCCAACCACCGTATTAATCGAGGGCGAAAGCGGAGTAGGCAAAGAGGTATTCGCAAATTTTATTCATCAAAATAGTCCACGGACAAACATGCCCTATATTAAAATAAACTGTGCTTCAATTCCGGAAACCCTTTTAGAATCTGAATTATTTGGTTATGAACGAGGAGCGTTTACTGGGGCAAAGCGCGAGGGAAATCCAGGTTTGTTTGAATTAGCCGATAAAGGCACGTTACTATTAGATGAGGTGAGCGAGCTTAACCATTCCATGCAAGCCAAACTCCTACGAGTTCTCCAAGATCGAGAAGTGCGCAGAATTGGCGGCAGTTGGTCAAAAGTAATTGATGTAAGAATCATCGCGAGCACAAATCAAAATTTGCGTGAACTGGTGGTGCAAAGAAAATTTCGAGAAGATCTTTATTATCGATTAAATGTTGCATATTTGCACATCCCTCCCCTAAGAGAAAGGCAAGATGACATACCAGCTTTATTAACACATTATATCAATCAAATCAGTTCAGAGTTAGGTATAAGTTGCAACCTATCGGTGGAAGTAACTGAGGTTCTTAAACAATACAAATTTCCCGGTAATGTAAGAGAATTGCGCAATTTAATTGAAGGACTATGTGTGAGTTCAGAACAAGGTTCCATCTCACTAAATGCATTACCGCCATATATTATAAGACTACCCAATCAGAAAACAATCACCGATCTTAGCTTATCAGCACAGACAGCCCACTTTGAAAAACAAGTGATTGTTCAACTATTAGAGGAAGAAAAAAGCATTCGTAGCGCTGCTAAAAAACTTAACATTAGCCACTCTACGCTGATTCGAAAGATGCAAAAATACGGAATTTCCGATAGTATTACCTGATATGGTAGAGTTTTGTCTCTAGTAGTGTTACAATACAACCTAAACTGTATTGAAAGTAGGGGAATCCATGTTGACGCCGAGCATGGAAGATTATCTAGAAAAGATTTACGAATTGATGAAAGATAAAGGATATGCTAGGGTGTCTGATATTGCCAGTTCGCTTGCTGTGCAACCGTCTTCAGTCACGAAAATGCTGCAAAAATTGGATGAACGACACTATGTCTCCTACGAGAAGTATCGCGGCATCGTTCTTACTCAATTCGGAGAAAAAATGGGACAAGCCATGAAGCAACGGCACAACATGTTGGCAGCACTCCTGCGTATGCTAGGACTTGAAGAAGAGACTATTTGCAATGACGTAGAGGGTATTGAACATCACGTCAGCCCAAAAACACTGTTTGAACTTAGTTCATTGGTTGATTTTATGCAAGCCAATCCAGAGATACTTACGGCATTTCGCACTCATCGCACCCACTTGGAGTCAATTCAAGAAGCTAACCAGGTGATTCAATTGGAAGTAGAAGACTAAATCACACCCCAAAGAATCACCATGTAGTCGGCCCCTTTAGGCTAGGAAGAAATCTGCACAGGTAACCGTGGCGCATCTCCCCACAGACGCTCAAGCCCGTAAAATTCCCGTTCTTCCCCCTGAAAGATGTGCACCACCAAATCGCCAAAGTCCAGAAGTACCCATTTCCCTTCATCTCGTCCTTCGATACCTTTGCACCGCACCCCTTTTTGCGCCAATTGCTCTTCCATCGCGTCTGCAATCGCCTGTACTTGAGTACGCGAGTTAGCACTACATATGACGAAGAAATCAGCAATCACGGCAAGTTTACTGATATCCAAAATCACCACATCTCTTGCCTTCTTGGAATCCGCCACATCAGCGGCTAACTGGGCCAACTCCGTGTACTGATCGCGCATCTGCCAACCTCCCTCAAATTACCTGCTTCTTTGATTGTAATCGTTCTTCAACTTCTCGTCGACAAGTCGCCACATTTTATTTCGCAAAGCCACCGTGGACATGGCAATAGAATCTTGTTTTCCAATTAAATACATGATGGATGCGTCTGCTGTCACCGCGACTGCAAGCTGCAAATCCATCGTAGCGGCCAAACGCAATGACTCAACGTCAATAAAGTTTCTACCAGGCTCAATCGCATCAGCAACATAAATGACCTGAGCAAGTAACCCCATCTCCGGATGACCAACGGTGTGCCAAGCAACGGCCTTTGCAATTTCGTCATCATCTATATGAAAATCACGAGCCAATCTCGCAGCCGTTACCGGCCCATGCCAAGTCGCCTCATTCTCATCTGATAACAACACGCCCAGTTCATCAGCCAGTACCTTTAATGCGGACGCCTTTTGTTCCCGATCGATATCATGAAGCACAGCGGCGATCCCAGCCTTCTCAGGATCAAGATGATAACGATCGGCAAGTTGCTGTGCGGTGATGACGACGCCCTCCACATGTGCAAAACGGCGGGTAGACAACCGTGCTTTGGCCACTTCAAGTAAGTGTCTCACAGCACATACCCTCTCTCCTGCTCGATCAACCGTGATACACCAAATGGAAGCAAAGGATCCACACGCAACCCCTGTTGCATGCGCTCTCTCAACCATGTGCTAGAAATATCCAACTCCGGCATTGCGAGTATGATAATTCGTGCATTTTTATACAAATTTTTCAAATCATCTGCGATGACCCGCACATTGACCCCAGAACGAGGTGCTGCAACGATCGTCACATAAGACAATATCGCTTCTACCTCTTTCCAATGTGGTAAATCCTTCAACATATCGGCACCAAGCAACAAAAACAGTTCATCACCCACACTATTATGTGCAATTTCACGCACGGTATCGATCGTATAACTGATACCTTGACGCGCTAATTCTATCGTAGATACACGAAAGTGCGAGAATCCCTCCACTGCCGCCTGTACCATGCGTGCACGAAAGGCCGCAGGTTGAATCAGCAGCTCCTCCTTATGAGGGGAAATGTTTGTGGGAATAAAATCGATCAGTTCAAGCCCCAAACTTTCCCTTGCCACCTCAGCCATCATCAAATGCCCCACATGAGGGGGGTCAAAGGTTCCGCCAAATAGCCCGCGTTTCATGATAAAAATTGTCCCTTTCGCATTTCTTGAAGTGCCGCCTCGCGCATCACGGCAATTGACGGTGTGATGCCAAACCACTTCGTAAAAGCGAGCGCTCCTTGCTCCACGAGCATGCCAAGGCCGCCATGTGTTTTTGCACCAGCAAGTTGTGCAGCCTGAAGCAGCGGGGTAACTTGCGGACGATACACAAGATCACTAACGATCATGTGCTCCTGCAACACAGATGCAGGCACAGGCAATTCTCCTGTAAGATGCCCCTCCATGCCCACAGGCGTTGTATTAATCACTAGATCGACACGACTGCTTGGCCACACCATATCCGATCCTACAATCGTGATGCGAGGGTGATGAACTGCCAACTGACTCGCGAGCGCTTCTGCTTTCTCGCGATGGCGGTTCAGTATCCACAGCGCCTCGACACCCGCAAAGAGCAGTGCATCTGCGATGGCTTTCGCAGCTCCCCCTGCCCCCAACACCACAACATGTTTACCACGAACATCAAATGAC
>JAJZCJ010000277.1 GCA_021846145.1 Bacillota bacterium | reverse complement strand
CAACAGTCGCCTGCGTTCCGTCTGGCGAATAGGTGATGGTATAATCCCCACCACTTGGACAGTTGGGCAATGAATCAATGTACCCGTTTGTTTTCAAGTCTGTTACTATACCCGATGTGATTGTTTCCGTTGGAAAGTGATGATTCGTTAGATAGTATTCGGTGAGGGCCGCACGAATTGTTTTTTGATTGCCTTCACAACCAGTACTTGCTGCCTTTACCCCAGCCGTTTGCAAATTAGGCAGGGCAATGGCCATTACCACCGAGACAATAAACAGCGCAATCACCATTTCAATCAGCGTAAATCCATGATCACTAACCATTCTTTTTCTGAGATTTTGTAGTCTGTTCATCACCATTTCCTCCCTCGTATTTATGACAATTGCCTGACCAGATCAGTCATCGGCAACAACAAAATGACAGTAACTCCCCCTACGATCAAACCCAAAACCAGCAAACTAGCAGGTTCAAACAGTGCAAAAAATCGCTCCAACGTACGTTCTAACGTTCTTGCATAATAGCGTTTCAACCGCGCTGTGCCACCTTCTAAATCACCCGTTTGTTCCGCAACAGACAACATGGTGGAAGCTAGTTCCGGGAGATACGATGTATGCTTTAATGCCATGGAAAGAGGTTCCCCTTGTTCTATCGCATGTAAAATCAGTCCCCATTCCTCTTGCATGCGCGCTGTGTTAGTGGAAATTAACACCTGTAACGACGTGATCATATCAATCCCTGCACCTAGCAGTGCAGCAAGTGTCTCAAAACTTTGCGCAGCTTTTATTAATCGCAACCAACCACCCCACTTTTGCTTGACCAAACGCTTTTCGGCAAATGGCAGCCAGCGTGTCCTAGTCCACCAAAGTGGTGTGGCCACACACACAAGCAATAAGATCACATAGGGCAGCGCGACCACCAACACATGGGCACCTTGGAGTACCCATTGCACCGCATCAGGTATTTTCAAGTTAAGCGCGTGATAAAAACTCAAGAAATGCGGAATCACCTGCCACGCCATCATGTATAACGAAGCGGTGGAAAGCACCGTCAAAAATAGTGGATACGCAATCAACTTGCTAAATTTTTCACGACGTTTGCGACGACTGCCCAAATAGGCAGACAAATTATGAAATGATTGCTCTAATTCACCCGTGACTAAACCAATTCGAATAAAAGCGATGGCTACCTCTGGAAATGCTGCGTTCGTAAATACCTCATCGACCGCCACACCACGCCGAATCGCCGCTTGCATCGACTTTGCCCGATCATACCGCCTAGGTGCAATCACGGAGAGCGAAGCGAGCGCTTGATCCAAATCAATGCCCCCAGCCAGCAAATCACCAAGATCGGCGATAAAAAATTCAAGTTGCTTTAATCGAGGACTCCGTTTGTTCTGCCACAATCATCCCCAGCTCCCTCTGTTCATAGTTTGTGATTGGCAATGCCCCTCTGACTTCTCCGACCATTGGCAACTCATGCCCGTACGACTGCTTAGGCATATTTAGCAGTTGTAAAATTTGACTAGAACAAAGCATCTTGAACTCAGCATGACGACCAATCAAGCCGACACCATGACACGTTGCACAGCCTTCCCCATGACATGTAGTACATAAATCAGGCACCAAACGTTGCCAGATGACGAGTTTTAATGATTGCGCCAAATACGAGCGTGCCACACCAAACTCTAAGAGGCGCGTAATCACTTGTTCCGGCGTGTCCGCATGTACCGTACTCAATAAGTGATGACCAGTTAGCCCCGCGCGAACAGCAATTTGCGCCGTCAGTTCATCGCGAATCTCACCGACCATCAGCATGTCAGGATCCTGCCTTAGTGCATTGCGCAAACTTTCGGCAAAAGTCAATCCAATTTTTTCATCGACTTCCACTTGTGAAAAGGACTCCAGTTGGCGTTCCACAGGATCCTCTATGGTCAGCACCGAATCACCACGCTGATTGCGCTCTCGCAACAACGCGTACAAAGTGGTGCTTTTTCCAGATCCCACCTTGCCAGATGCCACCAACATCCCGCCTGCCCCCGCAAAAAATCGGTTCACTTCGTCTTCAAGTGCTGGCGGCAAACTTAATGAAGCCATCGATTGCCACGGCGTCGCTTGTGGGAGAATGCGCACTACTGCCCGCTCTCCACGGATTGTAGGCATCGTAGCCATGCGCAAATCACAGGCCACTTGACCTTGGAACAAATGAAATTGCCCATCTTGCGGACGTCGCCTTTCCGCTAATGACAACTTTGCTAGTACCTTTAGTCGTGCCATCGCCGTTTGCTCAATCTGAAATGGGAAATCTGTCACCTGATTGAAAGCAATCAGCTTGCCATGAATGCGCGCGTAAATACACAGTCCGTCTGCACATGGATTAAAGTGTAAATCAGAAGCACCCAGCGAAAGCGCCGCCAAAATGATTTGATCCACCAATTCACTTACTTCAACATTCATAACTTCACCCCAAGTGGTTTTACAGACACTGTTCAAACACTTGGCGCAATAACCTTTTTACAATGGGAAAAAGCTCATCATGATAGGAGAAATTCGAGGGACTTCACAAATTCGTCAAAATGAGAGGAATTCGTTGGTAGCGATACTCTTGATTCGTTTTTTGATAAGCAAAAAAACGCATGTCAGGACGGGCACCTACATAAGACACGATGCCATGATACATCCCTTGATATCCATACGCCTCTGACAAATCCTTGAATGACGGTACAGCCTCGCCCTGTGGATGACTATGAATGGTGGCAAGCAACGTCACATGCTGCTGCCTTGCCTGAAATATCGTGGATATCAATGCATTTGGATCTGCGCAATAAACGTGCTCATTAGGCTTCATACTAGCAAGATAATAAAACTTTTCACCGACGCATTCGTCAACATGGCACCTACCAAAAAGCAGCCCTCCACTTTCAAATGGAAGTGCTGCTTCAAGTGTGGACACGACCTGTTGTGCCAACTGAATCGGTAAAATTAATGACTTGTCCCCTTGTTCACCGCAAAAATCGCCTTCTCGCACCATGCGATCACTTCCTCCGTCACGCCCATCTCCTGCATTGTTGCGATCGTGAACCAACCTAATGCCAACGACTCATCATTTTTAATTAACGTCGTGTCCCCAATCGGTTTCGCAAAATAGATCAAGTCAATGTGCTGATGACCAGGTTCAATGTCCTCTAGTTGGATACCTGCTGGTCGCGGCAGCGCGTGTTCAAACCCGGCAGGCTCATAATCTGCCACCAATTCGATGCGAATTCCGGTCTCTTCAAATACTTCGCGAATCGCCGCTTGATCAGGCAGTTCAGGTGCGTCAATATGCCCACCTGGAGGCAACCAACGACCAAGTTTGCGGTGAAAAAGTAACAGTACCTGATCCTCATTCACGACGAGACCCGTTGCCACAAAATCTCGGGTCACCCCATCGTTCCCTCTGTACATATGCTGTCACCCCATCAGTCTACAAAGTCAAATTCCACATCGCCCACCCGAATGACATCGCCATTTTTAGCACCCTGATTGCGAAGTGCCGTATCAATGCCTGCCCGCTTCAAAATGCGCTGGAATCGCTTTACCGCATCATATTGTTCAAAATTAGTCATCTGCACCATTTTGTCCAATTCCGCACTGACGACGACGTACACCTCTTGATCCATCTCAATAGCAAATTTGATTTTTTGCCCTTTTGCCGTATACACGATTTCATCGTCTAACACTTCTGCTAACGCTTTTTCCTCAACGACCAACGTGTCAAGTAAATGACCTGCCCGTTGCATCAGTTCATCGACCCCAGTGCGAGTGGCTGCAGAGATCAAAAACACTTCAAGATCAGGATACACTTCTTGAAATTGGCGCAATTGATCGAAAGCGTCAGGCAAATCCATCTTATTGGCAGCAATGATCTGTGGGCGTTTTAGCAATTGGGGATTGTAAGATGCCAATTCCTTCTGAATAATCTGATAATCTTGCACTGGATTCCTGCCATCGGTAGCGGCCATGTCAATCACATGAATGAGTACACGCGTGCGCTCCACATGACGAAGAAATTCATGACCAAGCCCCAGCCCCTCATGCGCGCCCTCAATCAATCCTGGCAAATCAGCCAACACAAATGAACGGCCTTCCCCACTAGTTCCAAC
>JAJZCJ010000276.1 GCA_021846145.1 Bacillota bacterium | reverse complement strand
GAGCAATACCCGCTAGTTCGGCGAATGGCGTCGGACGTCCGCCTGCCCTTAGAATGTACTTGGCAAGTGTATGATCCTGTTTATTCCATGTAGAGGTGCCCCTTTGAATATTATCCTTACCATTATTAAGTTGTTGAAATAATGATGGACTGGCAGATAGAATTGCTTCTTTAAGAACGTTACCGCCTTGCTCGAGAGCATCATTCGCTGACCGGCTTAAAATCATGTCCACTAGAACAAATGCGTCTTGCAAGGGAAAAAGAGGCACACGGACGAAGGCCCTTCCGGTCGATTCATAGTACATAGTAGAATTCAAACCTCCCTTACGATAAGCAGTGGCTATACCTCTGGCTGACCCGAAAATACTCTCAATTTCCTTGTACGATTCTTTTGCTGAAAAATCATACCATGGGTCTGGGCAGGCGTGGGGTCATTGAAAGCTTGTCCCACTGCTCATCATAAGACCCCGCTGCACCCTCATCAGACTTTTAACATTATTAACCAATAACGCAATTACACGTCGCTGTCTGAATAAAACAGGTCTCCAAGACGCCTGTAATGCAACCAGGTGTACATAGAGAAACACTAGTGATGTCTGGCTGTTCAACATTCGTGCTACTGTTAGCAGTATCAACAATGCGTACGTCCAACTCGAACGGATCATCGCTTGATGACATTTCGTTTACCCCCTTCCATTAATTGATATATGAGAATTTTGCAGAATTAGATTTTTCACCAATTCACGTACATATATAAAAGATACGATCAATCAATTCTGCAGAAACCTCAATTGAATTATACAATGAAGATTTTGTCGAATACCTTCCAATTTAGGAAAGTACGCTCCCACTTTGGGAAGATTTGATTCTATTTTTAAAATATTTATAACAATATTTTAAATTTACTATTTTATGCTAAATCGAAAAAGTATGAGGATGTATCAACTGTATCGCAAATCTACCGGAATAATCGGTTACATTGATCTACTGATTTTTTTATGAAAAATAAAAACGCCCCCTTACCTTGAACCTAGCTCAAGAGCGTTCACGTGTATGTAGTAAATATCCAAATCCACGCACTTGTTTATGGCATAGTAAAAGTACAGGATGTGGCTGCGGAAAACTGCAGCTTCAGACGGCCATGGATCAAGTGGTGTTCATAGGAGGGAATTGCTCGACGATCCCTGACGGTAGCTTTGCAGTCGTCAGCAGAGACCAAAATGAGCGATGAGGCGAATGGCGGAGAACAAGCGTTAGCGGTGGGGACTCACCCATCGTTCCACCCCAGTCGTATGAGCGCCTGCCTGCTGGTTTATGCATGAAAAATAGCACTTGCCAACATCGCTCTATCACTATACTCTCTGTTTTGTGCAAGAACGGAGAGGATGAGAGGAATGTTGAAAGTGCCACAGCAACAGTATATCAGATATTTGCGTGAAGTAGAGGGGTGCGGAATTCAGGAAATTGTGGAGCGTGTCAATGTGAATTGGCGAACCGCCAAAAAATACGCTGACCAGGACGATTGGAACGAATCCATTGGGAAACGAGTCACTCATCGACCCATTCTCGGCCCGTATGTGGACATCATCGACACCTGGTTACAGGAAGATGAGCAACTTCCTCGCAAACAGCGCCACACTGCTGTCCGAATCTATCATCGGTTGCAAGAAGAGTATGGGTTTTCCGGGGGAAAACGGACTGTCGGTGCCTATGTGGCGGATCGAAAGCAACAGATGAAACGGGATCAGATGGATCGCCATGAGCGTTTGGAGCATCCGGGTGGCGAGGCGCAAGTGGACTTTGGCACCACCTACATTTTCAAGGCGGGAGAACTCGTGGAACGCAAAGTGCTGACGATGTCATTCCCCTACAGCAACGCAGCGTTTGCCTTTCCTGTGCCGAAAGAAAATGCCGAGTGTTTTCTTGAAGCGCTAAAGCGGCTCTTCGACCAAGCGGGCGGTGTGCCACGTAAGATCTGGTTTGACAATCTGTCGGCCGCGGTGGTGGCCGTATTGGATCACGGCGAACGAGAGTTGACCGATGCCTTTTCTCGGTTCTGTGCGCATTACCGTTTTGAACCTCAATTTTGTAACCCAGGAAAGGGCAATGAAAAGGGGAATGTGGAAAATAAAGTCGGATATGGAAGGCGAAATTGGTGTGTCCCACCCCCGGTCATCGAGACGCCGGCGCAGTTTGAACTCTATCTGGCAGAGGCAGCAAAGGCAGATATGCAACGCCAACATTATGCCAAACCAGCGCAGATTATCGATCTATGGGAAGAAGAACGCCCGAAGTTACTTCTATTACCGACGGTATCTTTGGAAATATACCGGTTGGAAAATGCACGGCTCAACAAGTACAGCGAATTGCAGTTTGAATCGACATTATATCCGTTGCCGCAGTGTAAGGCGCGGTTGCCCGTCTTACTGAAGGTCAAATGGGACGAGATCGAAGTATTGTCTGCCGATGGAACCTATCAGTCGCTGGCGACATTCCCACGACCATACACGGAAAAGGCCATGCCAATCGATTGGCACGCTATTTTCGAAGGCTACCGCAGACGCCCACGTGCCGTGATGTATTCTACATTTGTCAAACTGATGCCGATCGTGGTGCAGACGTTCTTGCGCGTCGACCAGGCGGAATTACGGAAACCGCGGATTCTCTTGCTTCTGCGCCTGCTGGATACGTATACGTTGGAAGAAATCGGAGAAGGATTGATTCAAGTCCCTCAAACGGATGTTCAGCACCCGATTCTTTTGGAACATGCACTGTATGCGTTGAAACACCCAGAATTTCGTCCAGAACCTTTTGCAGAATCCCATACTCCAGAGAGTCTGCAAGGACAAGCCCCACAATTGGAAGCGTATGATCGTCTATTGGGGGTATCGATGTCATGAAGGCGTTGCTGGAACAGCGCTGCAAAACCTTGCATTTGGCCCATGTGATGGACATCTACGATACCATCGCGTTTGAAAACAAGGAACAATTTTTATTGGAAGTGCTTCAGATGGAAATCCAGCAGCGAGAAGAGAATCGGTTGAAACGCTTGTTGAAAAAAGCGGCGTTTCCCCAATGGAAGACGCTGGAGGATTATGATTTCGGAGCGGTTACATTTCCGGAACACTACACCGAAGCCATGCTAAGGGATTTACGCTTTTTGGAGCGCAAAGAGAACGTCCTCATGATCGGACGGGTGGGGACTGGGAAATCGCATTTGTCATTAGCTCTAGGGGTGGAGGCTTGCCGACGGGGGCACACGGTTCGATTCTTTCGCGTACCGGATTTAGTGGCACTCCTGCAGGAAAAGCATCAGGCAGGCACGCTGACGAGATTTCAGAAGGAGATCACCAACTGCGATCTCTTGATCCTGGATGAGGTCGGATTCGTACCGTTTCATCAGACAGGCGCTGAGTTATTGTTTCATGTCATCTCTACCTGTTATGAACAACGCAGCGTGATGGTGACGTCCAACCTTGAATTTGGACAATGGAATACCGTATTTGGTGACAATCGCTTGACGGCTGCGTTAATCGACCGACTGGTGCATCATGCACATATCCTCGCCTTTACAGGCGAAAGCTTTCGATTACGCCATGCATTATCTAGTCTGTCGTCTTCCTCTTCGAATACCTAGTATTGTGGGATCCCTCAGTGAAAAAGGGTGACACCAGATGTCATCTCATCGAAAAAAAAGGGGGGTAGCAATATGGCTTTTGTCCGCTGGCGTGGGAATAGTGCCACGCTTCTGGCGAGCGTATACCAAAATGGGAAGAGTCGGCAAGTGCTGTTGGCCGCATTGGGAACTGGATATCGTGTGCCCACCGACGTTCGCAAAAGCGTCACCGAGCAATTTCCCACGATCTCCGTCGATTGGGCGGCAATCAATCGAGCTATGGCGATCGGTCCGCCGCAAAGTATGCCACTTTCAGCGATTCAAATCAGTTATTTGGAAGTGGAAAACTGTCTGCGTGAGTGGGCGATCCAAGCTTGTCCGTACGTGGGAGAAGCAAAGATCCTCATTGCAGCGGCGAATGTATTGACCGCTAGACGTAGCAGGAGTGGGATCCATGACACAGAGTGATGATTCCTAGTCTGAGGAAATGTGTTAATTCGCGTATTATCTAAATGTTTTGTCATTAGCGTTGGCAATGCTATG
>JAJZCJ010000275.1 GCA_021846145.1 Bacillota bacterium | reverse complement strand
GCGTTCACGTTTAGTTGTGTATTCATAATACCACATAAACGTTCAAGTATCTAGCTCATTGCATTGTCATCGTCACCAATGCATAGTTAGGATTCCTAGCATCGCGGACATAGCTGAATTGTGCTTGATAGGGTAGTATCAGTGATGATAGTTGTGGTGTGTCCTTATATGGGATGCGAAAACTATACGTGTGGCCTGACGTTACATTCGCTAGAGACGTTTGTAGCTTGCGCATGTTAGTAAACGTATCACTTGCCGTTTCGACAAATAAAGCAGCAGATTTCAAAATGGCATGATCCTGTGGATTTTTGGAAGCCTCTAGCACTTGGATGTAATTTGTATTTGCTACAGGTAAGTTTGCCGCATTCCAATGATGATTTCGCGCCATTTGTGCAGTAGTTAAATTAAAATAATCATACATGACCTGACCCGGCACATTTGGCACGGGGTCATCCCAAGTGGTGTCCAACTGATACCATTTTCCGTTTAAATCTACTTCATTCCATGCGTGAGAGGCAGTGCCCTGTGAATTGGTAGCAGTTCCTGTGATAAGGATATTAGGAATTTTCGCTGCTTTTAATAATTGGTAGGTAAGCATGGCATAACCTTGGCAGGTGGCTGATTGTTTATACAGTGCATCATAGGCAGTGCCATTTTGCAATGAAGTATCATAAGCAGTATGTAAGACTACGTAATCATGAATGGCCTTCTCTTTGGCGTATACATCCATCCCTGGTTTGATGATGGTTTTGAGGACTTGATGCACACCCCTGACTACCGCAGCATATTGAGCGGCGTTCTCCAGGTAATTCACTTGAATCGTGGCCGAATTCGCTAATAAGCTAGAACGCAGAGTAAATGTCCATCTCCCCACATCGAGGTTCAAATACGGATCACGCGCCATTGCGACCTTGATCTCCGCTTCTAGCACTTGTGAACTTGAAGTATTGATAGGAATCGTAAATACTGTCTGTCTTGCCTCTAGGTACTTAAAAATGGCTTGTTCCGTAGAATTCATGCTTTGTGCATGGGTAACTAACGGCAGCAGCCCCCACAATACCACCACGAGGGTGGCGATCCGTTGACCCTGTATTCTCATTCTAACGCTCATCCCCATCGTGCTTCCTTTCGCGCTTTAATATAATAGCAATTATGCTATAATTCTAACATGGATTGACATACTTAACTGCATCCCATAACGTTCACTCATTATAAATTTAATTTCAGAGGAGACACTATCATGACTACAATCAATAAACCTGCTTCCCGTGTGAAAATCACCATTCGCAAAAAATTGTTTCTCAGCTTCGGTGTCATTATTATACTCGTTCTAATTATGGGTGCGTTATCCATGTATTTACAAATGGATTCCCGCAACATTACATCCAACGTATTAGATCACGAAACGCGCCTCCATACGATTCAATCGCTCGATTATGCTGCCCGCAGTGCAGATGACGTCGGAGCCTATTATGTCATGACCGGTGGCAATCCGACAGAGTACGCACAGTATCAAAATTACACAAAAACCACAGACACACTCTATGCGTCACTGCTCGCGAGCACGCCTGTCTCAGATATCGCAAATCGGACGCGCTTGCAGCACTTCCACCAAGGATGGGTACAGTACATTCAAGGTAATAATCAAGCCTTTAGTCTTTTGGCAAACGGCAAAAAATCAGCCGCCGAAACGCTCTATGCACAAGCACCATTCTCGCCTGTCATGGCTCCCTTAACTGGCTACACACAATATTTGCAAACTGACGAACAGCGGTTGATTAGTGGACTCGACGCAAATCAAACGAAATCCTATACGATTAACATTATTGCACTGATCCTTGTGATCTTGATTAGCGGGACAGTAGCCGTGCTATTGTCCAGGCAAATTACGCGCGCGGTCACACAAGTACAGATTGCCATGCGTAAATTAGCGGCAAAAGATCTGCGCATTGATCCACTCCCCCATACCACTAAATAGCCTCTCGGCATTCGAACTTCATTGATCCCTCAAGGAATCTTAACCTTGAGGTTTTTGCTTTTTCCTCCATCACGACCGTGATGACCTTGTCTGCGTAGATTTAAGAATTGGAAATTCCGCTTCGAAATTTGATTGAAAATAGCACAAAATCCACAAAAAACACTTGACATTTGAAAACTACCCCAATAATCGCGACGAGGAGCCTATCCAACTCCATCCTTCGTCGAAAGGGGTAGTTCACCCCCATGTTACCTTTAATTCGTTCCCATGCCCAGTACCAATCTTTTGTCCTTGAGCAGTTACGCGCTCATTACTCAGGTGGCATCCTGTTTTTGGTCGCTAACGACTGGCCACTCATTGAAAAGTGCTGGCTGCTTGATCTTTCTGGCACCGCATCCCTACTAAGTGGTCAGTACGCTTCCGGCGGCATCACCGCTACCGATCCTGCCAACCTGCTGCGAGCCTATTTGCTCATGTTGCAGGTAGGTCAAACGTCCATCACCAAGTGGGTGGATGAACTTCGCCGCGTTCCGCTTTACGCCATCATTAGCGGTTTCCTGCCCGGTCACACCCCTGGCGTCGGCACCTTCTACGATTTCTTCAACCGACTTTGGCCGCTAGCCAGCGCGCATATCACCAGTACTCGCAAACCAAAACGCAATAAGAAACCAGTCAAAGGGAAGAAGGGTGAAAAGGCACCTACCACGACACCCCATAAGGTGGAACGATTGGTCAACAGAATATTGCTGCGTAAATCCAGCATCCCATCATTGCCGACCGATCTTCTCATGTCCCTGTTTCGCGAACAATTTGTCCAAGTCTCTGCCCAACTCGGGATCATCGGCGACGTCTCTGCTCTCTCTGTCGCGGGGGACGGCACCCCTGTGCGAACCGCTGCCTTCCCGCGCAGTAAGCGCATTTGCGACTGTCGTGAGAAAGGCATCGACCGGTGCCACTGTCACCGGCTCTATTCACAACCCGATTGCAACATCGGATGGGACAGCCATCGCAACTACCATTACTTTGGCTACCATCTCTACATGTTCACGGCCTCAGACAGTCACTATGACCTTCCGCTCTATCCCAGGTTGGGTCGGGCTTCCCGCCATGACTCCGTCTCGCTCATCGTGAGCCTCAAAGAGTTTGATCACTACTATCCGGATTGGCGGTTAAAACAGATCTTGCTGGATGCCGCCCACGATGCCATGCCCTTTTACCGGTATTTCGAGTCCAAGGGCACCCTCCCGTTCATCGACCTCAACAAGCGCAAGACCGGGAACAACAAGTACAAAGACAACATCACGGTATCCCCTGAAGGCGTGCCCATTTGCCAAAAAGGACTGAAAATGAAGGATCAAGGGTACGACCGGACTCGTGGACGGCGCAAATACCGTTGTCCATTAATGCAAAAGGGCGTCTGTACTTGTGATTCGCCTTGCTCTGATTCGTCCTACGGTCGCTGCGTGTACTCGTACACCAAGGACAATCCGCGCCTGTTTCCGCCTGTCGCCCGTAGTAGTGACGAGTGGCACAACGTCTATAAGCGGAGAACGACAGTGGAACGCTCCAATAAACGGGAGAAGATAGATTACAAGCTTGAAGCCGGTAGGCATCGCAGTACAAAAATGTGGCTGATTCGACTCTTTGGCATCATGATGTGTCAGCACTTAGATGCGTGGCACCAAGAGATCGATGTTGATCTGAAAACAACTCTCTGGGTGGTCCGACCTCACTAGAAGATCCTGTTTACTGAACCACGCTGACTTTTTAAAACACAGCCTTGTCGCGGTTTCTTTGTCATGCCCATTTAGTTATGGAAACCAGCCAGACATACAGGACACACCCCTTTTCCAGTGAAAATATTGAATAATTACTGCTTTTGGCTATTTAGGGACGTCTCAATGCCGAGAGGCTATCTAACGATGAACTTGGCGAACTGGCAACAAACGTCAATGAAACAATCACAGCGTTACAAAACGTCATGAGACAAATCCGCCGTTCAGCAGAAGAAGTGAGCAGCGTCTCTGAAGAGACAGCCGCCTCCACTGAAGAGACAGCCAGTGTGCTCACCGAAGTTGCCAATCAAATGCAACAATTAAATGAAGAAGCACAAACGGGTCAAGAAGCCTCTGTTAACGTATCCAAAACGCTTTTAGAATTGTCCTCACTCATTCAACTCGCGCAAGAAAAGGCCAACTC
>JAJZCJ010000274.1 GCA_021846145.1 Bacillota bacterium | reverse complement strand
TTAGCCATTTTGTTAGCCGATCATGCCTACACGGAAAGCCTCACGTTGAACCAATTTGTCATGGCAGCAGACGCTTCGAAACTACTAGCTAAGTTGTACCGAGACAGTGGACAAGTAGAGCGAGCAGAAAAGAGTTTGCGCGCCCTAGAAGCCAATTGCAAAGTATGAATATTGTTCTCCATATAAAAAAGGCAGGTATGTGAGTGTTCCCTCTTGCATACCTGCCTTTTTTCGCATGCACGCGTGTTTGCTTACCCTTCGTACACAGCCACGCGATTTCTGCCTTGTTGTTTGGAACCCACATACATCGCACGATCTGCATGTCGCAAAAGTTCCATCGGTGAGTCGCCCATGTCAGGGTAAGAAGCGACTCCCACACTTACTGTTACTCGAATCGGCATCGAAATGGCTTGACCCACAGGAGGAAGGGCAATAGTGGACTTCTCAATGGCAATGCGCAATCGCTCAGCAATTTGTTGACCCATCTCTAGTGTGGTTCCTGGTAAGATGACAGTAAACTCTTCGCCGCCATAGCGACAAACCACGTCAATCTCGCGCACCATTTCTTTGAGTAGCCTTGCAATGCCCTTTAACACCTCGTTACCCACTAAATGCCCGTACGTGTCATTCACTTGCTTGAAATGGTCAATGTCCAGTACTAGAAGTACCAGTCCCATGCGTTCGCGATCACAGGTGCGGCACAGTTCAGGAATCATCTTTTCAAAATAACGATAATTATAGAGACCAGTCAAATCATCGATATAATTACGTTCCTCAGTTTTCGCAAACCGGCGTAAATTCCATAACACAATCGACACGTTGGTGGCCAAAATTTGCATCATTTCCTGATCTTTTTTTGTATATGCGTTGTTCTCTTCATGTGTCAGTGTCAACACGCCAAGTTCCTCGTCCTGATAGATAAGAGGCACTGCAAGGATCGATGCGCCGCGGGTAGGCACATCGTCGCGATCTTGTTCATTTGAGAATTGATGGCGCTTACGCTGCATATATGTCGTGCGTTTTGAAAACGCCAGTCCCGTTACCCCTTCGCTTGGTTTGACTTTGACATCCCACATCTTTGCTTCCACGTCAGGATGGGCTGCTTTTACCGCCATCGGATACAGCAGCTGCATGTCCGCATTCCAACTGAAAAAATAACAAGTGGTCGTATTCACCAACTCAAATACGCCACCGACAATCGTCGATAATACTGCTTGTTCATCTGTCATCGCACTAAATTGGGTGGTAATTTTATTGATTACCGTTAATTGTTGATTAGATAAATATAAGTCAAAATAAATCCTAAATATATACAAAGTCACTGCAAAGGGAAGCGCGATATAAAATACAGAGAATGACCCATACATGTGAAATAAAAAGAGGAATATCCACGCCGTCCCCACTTCAATCGCCAGCGCAACAAGATCCCAATAAATGCCTTGCATCCATTGCTCCAAATTTCCCTGTGCCAGCATATATGCAAACGAAATAAAATAATTTAACAGCAAATGAACGATCATGAAGGCAAGCACGGGAAGGACGAGATAGGTTAGCGAACTATGCCAATGTACAGGGAGCGTTCCACCAAACCCATGATAAGCGATGGCAGCTCCCAACAACATGATGGTATACATTCCGAAGTTTGCCAGGCTACTCGTGGCCTTAATTTGTTTACCAGCCACTGCCTTGCTGATAAACCACGCGGCGAGTAGCACCACCAAAGTCAAAATGGGGCCAAATTGCAGGAACATAAGGAGTTCAATCCCCATGCCAATATTAATCGACTGACTGCCAATACGCACGGGATAACTCTGGCTAATAACAACCATCAACGAATATACACCAAGAAGCACCCAGCCAATCCCATGAATCGCAGGAATGGGGGCAACCCACAATGCGCCAATCAATAATGTTGCGGCAGTAATTGTCAAAAGCGTAAGAAAAGCTCGATAACGGCTAGATGATGTCACCGTTTCCATCCCCTCAAAGCATTTACCTACTTACATTCTATGATGTTGGCAAATTTCCCTGCTGTATTCTATCGATGTTTATAATAATTTTTCCCACGCTTGGAAAAATCGATGGATATCCTGATCATTTTTCATCGCAGCGACCAGCGCCTGTGAACGTCTAGTGGAATTCAACAAAGCCAGCACATCTGAGACGCCTCTACCCTCAGAACTCGCCACATAGGTGATAAAAGGATGAGTGGCTTGCAAACGCGAAATGATTTGGTAGGTTTCATTTGAAGCGCTCACATCCACAATAAAAAAATCGCCTGCATCTTTCCCTTGCACAAAACCATGCAATGACAGTTTGCGCACAAACCACTCAATCCATCCTTGCGCCTCCTCTACAATCACAATCGCAGCGGGTGACCAGTGGTGTTCCACATTTTTTTTAGAAAAATGTGAAAACATTTGATAGGCAATCATCACCAGTCCATATCCTGCAAAAAGCACCACGAGCATGTCAGTAAACAGCACATACACTGCCTCCCTCCATCAATCACACTGTTGTGGATGGTGAGCAGTGTATGCACCTGTACTTACGTTTGTTACATGATTTGCACCATATCGTTTAGAGAAGACCTGCTGCCTCGCGCAATTGATCCGCTTTATCTGTGTGCTCCCAAGGCAAATCAAGATCCAAGCGGCCAAAATGTCCATACGCCGCCGTTTGTTTGTAAATCGGACGACGCAAATTCAAGGATTGGATAATGCCTGCCGGGCGCAAATCGAAGAAACGAGTAATGAGTGCGGCAATTTGATCTTCATCAATTTTGCCGGTGCCAAAGGTGTCGACCATCACCGATACGGGACGTGCCACGCCGATGGCATAGGCAATTTGAACCTCGCATTTGTCCGCTAGCCCTGCCGCCACGATGTTTTTCGCCACATAACGCGCCGCGTACGCGCCTGAACGATCCACTTTCGTGGGATCCTTGCCCGAAAAAGCGCCGCCGCCGTGTCTGGCATAACCCCCATATGTGTCGACAATGATTTTGCGCCCAGTCAATCCTGCGTCGCCTTGTGGTCCGCCAATCACAAAACGACCTGTCGGGTTGATCAAATATTTTGTTTGTGCATCCAGAAGGTGCTCAGGCACCACTGCTTTCACGACCAATTCGATCATGTCTCGTTCAATCGTTTCACGATCCACGAGCGGATGGTGCTGTGTGGAAATGACGATCGTATCAATGCGAACAGGGCGATCATCCACATACTCCACCGTTACTTGGGTTTTCCCGTCTGGCCGCAGATAAGGAACCAATCGTTCAGTACGCACCGTCGTTAATCGCCGTGCAATCGCATGCGCCATCGCAATCGGCAACGGCATCAGTTCTGGTGTCTCATTGACTGCAAAGCCGAACATTAATCCTTGATCGCCCGCGCCAATGGACTCAATCTGATCATCAGTCATTTCCCCGCGCCTATCTTCCAAGGCTTTATTGACCCCCATGGCAATATCCGGAGACTGCTCATCAATCGAGGTGATCACCGCACAGGTGTCGGCATCAAAGCCATATTTGGCTTTAATATAGCCAATCTTGCGAATCGTGTCGCGCACCACCCGCGGAATATCCACATACGCCTCTGTTGTCACTTCACCTGCCACTAGCACGAGCCCTGTCGTGACTGATGTCTCACATGCCACACGCGACAATGGGTCTTTTGCTAAAAATGCATCTAATAGCGCATCCGAAATCTGATCGCAAATTTTATCTGGATGACCCTCTGTCACTGATTCTGATGTAAAAAGCCTACGTTTTGACAAAATACCTACCTCCATCGCATTTCGTGATAAAGTTGTAGAAAAACTAATACTATTCGCATGCTATTGTATTATAGACATGTTAGTATGCATCTGACAATGAGACAAAAAAAGGGCTGGCCACTGCCAACCCATCCTGCGTGTTGTAAGACTTCGCAAAGGCATTATGCGTTAGGTGGTGTCGAATTTTCCCCGGACAATACCATTTCGCCAAAAGCCACCAATTTTCGAGTCATGTGACCGCCGACCATTCCTGCATCTTTGGTCATGATGTGCCCCCAGTAGTCTTCACTGCCTTGATATACTGGCAATCCCAATTCTGCGGCAATTTCGTATTTCATGTCATCGAGCGCCTTGTGCGCGCCTTTGACGACCTGTGTAAATCCACCCGCCATGCCAATCGCCTCCC
>JAJZCJ010000273.1 GCA_021846145.1 Bacillota bacterium | reverse complement strand
TCTCAATAGATAATCCACCGATGAACGTGTTGAGCCAATCCGTTGCAAATGAATTGCTTCACGTGTATCGATCACTGGAGAATGATTCTGCTGTGGTGGTCATTGTGTTAACTGGTCAAGGGGATCGTGCGTTTATGGCGGGTGCCAATATTAAAGAATTTCCTGACGCATTAGGGCAACCTGGTCTCGCTTTTCAAATGGCTCAAGGATTTCATGAGCTAATGAATACGATCGATTTTTTTCCGAAACCTACGATTGCCGCGCTTAATGGCTTTACACTAGGCGGAGGGTTGGAACTGGCACTCGCATGTGATATGCGCGTGTGTGATCAGCGTGCCAAACTTGGATTTCCAGAGATTAATTTAGGTATATTCCCAGGTGCAGGTGGTACTCAGCGATTGCCGCGACTGATTGGTGAGGCAAAAGCAAAAGAACTAATGTTTACTGGTCAGCCGATTACGGCCGAAGAGGCTTATCGAATCGGGTTAGTGAATGCATTATCTGAGCCTGGTAAAGCGCTTGATGACGCGATTACAATGGCCACACACATTGCTTCAAAAAGTTTGCCTGCACTTGCAAAAATTAAAAAAGCAATTGTTGATGGCATCCACTTACCGCTTGAAGAAGCGGTACAGCTAGAAGCAACGTTATTTGACGAAGTGTTTCAGACCAAAGATAGTAAAGAAGGAGTTGAGGCCTTTATCGAGAAACGTGAGCCGCATTTTCACAATGAGTGATAAATAGCTGAGTAAGGGGGCTGTTGTGTTGAATTTTGATCACTTGGATGTAAATCTCAAAAACACGGCATCAGCATTGCCAGACGCGGTGGCCTACACATTTGCTGGGCGCGAAGTGACCTATGCACAGTTCGATCGCTTGGTTTCTAATGTTAGTGGTGCTTTATTTGAAATTGGGTTGCGTCACGGCGATGGATTAGCGATTATCTTGCCAAATTCGGATGCTTTCTTGCTATCCTATCATGGCGCGTTGCGTCTGGGTCTTTTCTGTGTTCCAATGAATCCTTTGTATACCCCGAATGAATTATTGTTCATGTTAAAGGATAGTGGGGTAAAAGCGGTGGTAGCACCGGCTCAGTTTGTGGAAATGGCAGGCGCACTGAACGCTATGCTGCCTGGGCTAACATTAATTGCAGTGGGAGCAGAAAAGGTGCCGCAAGGCATCTTAATGTTCGAAAATCTTATTCATCATGAGTCGATTGAAAACGTTTCCTATCAGCCAGCGCTAAGTGTAGAAGACACCGCCGTCATTCTCTATACATCGGGAACGACAGGCACACCGAAAGGTGCGATGCTGACTCATGCGAATCTTAGTTCTAATGCCTATACAGCAGGTGAGCATCTAGGCTATTCGGCTCAGGATCGCGTAGTCACCGTGTTGCCAATTTTTCATGTATTTAGCCTTACGGTGTGTTTGAATACCTCAGTGTACAAAGGGGCGCAAATGATCATTTTGCCACGCTTTAGTCCGTTAGAGGTGTTATCTGTCATTCAGGATCAGCAGGCCACTATCTTTGCAGGTGTCCCCACCATGTACAATTTTATGATGCAGGCGGCAGATCACACACCGTATGATCTGCATAGTCTTCGCTATTGTTTATCTGGTGGGGCAGCGATGCCAGTTGCTGTGATGGAAGCTTTTGAAAAGCGATTTAATGTGCAAATTCTTGAAGGTTACGGGTTGTCTGAGGCATCTCCAGTTACTGCATTTACTCCAGTGGATGGCCGCCCTCGTAAAGTCGGGTCGATCGGTGTGAGTGTACCGTTGGTGGAACAGAAAATTTTTGATGAAAATGATCAAGAAGTGCCTGTGGGTGAAGTGGGGGAACTCGTGGTACGTGGTCCCAACGTGATGAAAGGCTATCTACATCGTCCACAAGAGACAGCAGCAGCTTTGCGCAGTGGCTGGTTGCACACTGGTGATCTGGCTAAAACGGATGAAGATGGTTATTTTTATATTGTTGATCGCAAAAAGGATATGATTTTAGTCGGTGGGTACAATGTCTATCCACGCGAAGTGGAAGAAGTATTGTTTCGCATGGATGGGATTGTAGAGGTTGCGGTGATTGGTGCGCCTGACACGGAATATGGCGAGGTGGTGGTGGCATTTATCGTGCGCAAGAATGACCATCTGTCTGAGCAGGCCATTCGTGAGTATTGCAAAGAATATTTGGCAAAATACAAACAACCAGCACGCTATGTTTTTGTGGCCGAATTACCTAAAAATATGACGGGCAAAGTGTTAAGGCGTGAATTAAGAGATAGAATGACGAAGTAACCAACTTTTTTGATCGTGAAGAGGTGAGCTTAGGGTGTGGGTCTTGCAATTTAGTGTGTTAGGAATTTTGACGTTGGTGGTGTTTTACGGCCTAAGCTTTATCGTCAATATGATTTTTCATCGTTGGTGGGCAAATTTGATTGCTTATCTCTTATTTCTGATTTACGTTTTCTTGCACTTGAACAGCATGAATGTAATATTGTGGGGTATAGTGGGGTTGAGCTTGCTTGCGGTCGTTATTGCGGCATGGAATGTTCGCCAACTAAGGGATCGTGGGTATCAAATGTTTCAACAAAAGCCACCTTCATCAAAGTGAGGGTGGCTTTTGCAAGCATAACTACTTATCATGCAGCGTATAACTTATCATTAATTGAGCGTTGCAAATAGCCCAAAAACGTCAGCTGTGTTATAATTACATTAAAATGCAATTAACATTAGCTAGGTGAGAGATTTTGGAGGTGAATTCCCGTCGTTTCCTACAGGCATCGCGGTGATTATGGTCGTGTACCCTTTTAGGAACTGGCATGGGGAATAAGTGGGTATATCCACCAGTGAAATTATGGATTTTTTATGGGCGATTATTCTTGTGATTATTAATGGTTATTTTGTTGCTGCTGAATTTGCGATTGTCCGTTCTCGGCGGACTAGGCTGGAACAGTATGCGCAACAAGGTAACAAAATGGCTAAGCGCGCCTTGGAACTGATTACAAAAATTAACGCCTATTTATCGGCAACACAATTAGGGATTACACTTGCTTCATTGGGGCTTGGTTGGACGGCAGACCAATCGCTTACTCCAGTGATTAAATCTGTTTTTTTTATTTTTGACAAAGGCACATCTTCTTTTGTTAATGTGCTATCAGCGGTCGTTGCGTTTACTTTAGTGACGTTTTTGCAAATTGTCTTTGGGGAGTTAGTTCCAAAGACGCTATCGATTTCTCGCGCGGAAAGTTGGCTAATGGCTTCTGCGTGGTCATTGAAAGCTTTTTATCAGATAATGTTTCCTGTCATTTGGTTGTTGAATAAAACTGCTTCAGGTGTACTTGGACTGACTAATATCTCTGTTAATATAGGGGCGGAGATGGCTCACTCTGAAGAGGAACTGCGAATGATTGTGACACGTAGCCATGAGAGTGGCGAAATCGACGAGACGGAACGAGCGCTCTTTGACAATGTGTTTGCATTTGCTGATCGTGTCGCCAGAGAAATTATGGTTCCACGGACTGATATGGTGTGCCTTTTTACGGATGAGACACTAAGTGAGTGTTTAGATGTTATTCAGAATGATCGCCATACGCGCTTTCCCTATTGTCATGATGATAAAGATCATGTGGTAGGATTAATTCATAGTAAAGACTTGTTCAGTTATGTCTTGCAAGGGGGCACAGACACACATGGTGCCATTTTGAAGCTTGCGCGTAAAGTGGTTACTGTACCTGAAGCCCTTGTGATTGGTGATGTTCTCAAAGTATTACAAAAAGAACGTTCTGGGCTTGCCATTGTGATCGACGAATATGGTGGCACGGCAGGGATGGTAACACTAGAGGATGTCATCGAAGAATTAGTGGGTGAAATTCAGGACGAGTTTGACGAAGAACGTCCGCCTGTAGAAAAAATGGAAGGTTATTACTCGATTGATGCGCGATTGTTGATCGAAGAAGTCAATGAGTTGTTTGGTTTTACATTATCAGATGAAGAAGTGGACACCATTGGCGGTTGGCTTTATGCTCAATTGACAGAACCTCTTAAAGTGGGATTTGAAGTGGAGCTTAAGGGAGTTCGGTTTGTTGTGGCAGAGGCAGATAGTTTACGCATTACCAGAGTCAATATATTTCCACCCGTAGAAAATATTGTGGAAGAAATAATGGCAGACTGATGGTAAAATGAGCATCAAGAGTGGTGATTTAATTAATGGA
>JAJZCJ010000272.1 GCA_021846145.1 Bacillota bacterium | reverse complement strand
TATACCCTATCATCTGATCACGGGTATCGAGTACAATAAAGTCGATATAGATGATAACTATATGATTAGAGGAATATGCCGTGAATCAGACAGATTGGTTGAATCAATTAGATACTTGGGTAACTATGTACAAGGAGCATGCAATGCAAGGAACCATCGCTTCCTATATTCCTGCCCTGCAAAATGTACAAAAGGCTGCATTGGGAATTAGCATCAAGTCAACTGATGGCACTATCGCTCAAGTGGGTGATTGGGACACGATGTTTACCATGCAAAGTGTCTCCAAAGTGGTTAATTTTATTGCGGCTTGTGAAACTCGTGGCATCAGCGAAGTGCTTGAAAAAGTCGACTTGGAACCGACAGGTGATTCGTTTGATTCGATGATTCGCCTAGAGATGCACAAACCAGGAAAGCCGTTTAATCCGATGATCAATGCCGGCGCTATCACTGTTGCATCCATGTTGCCAGGAAACACCGATCAAGATAAATTTCGTATATTCATGACTATGTTGGAACGATTAATGGGGCGGATCGCCACCATTAATCATGAGGTGTATGACTCAGAATGGAGCACTGCTCACCGCAATCGATCGATTGCCCACTATCTGAAGGGATCTGGTTTTCTAGAATCCGAGGTGGAATCGACGTTAGAAGTCTATATCAAAGAATGTTCAGTGGAAGTGAACACGCAAGATTTGGCCTCGATTGGGATGATTCTCGCCAATGATGGGGTTGACCCTTTAACGGGGGCAACGGTCATATCCAAACAAACTGCGAAAATCACCAAATCACTGATGTTAACTTGTGGCATGTACAATGCATCGGGTAGAATCGCCGCGTTTGTCGGTATTCCTTCAAAGAGTGGTGTCTCAGGTGCGATTTTATCAGCTGCCCCCAAGCGTACTGGCACTACGAACCCCCTATTTTTAGGTGGTTGTGGAATTGGCATTTACGGGCCTGAAATTGATGTCTACGGCAACAGCGTGGCAGGCGTGGCATTACTTCAGCACATTTCCGAAGCATGGGATCTAAACGTGTTCCTGAATTCCTGATCACTATACTGTCATGATCAGGAATAATAAAAAACCTCTCCTTTTTTGATTAAAAGGAGAGGTTTTTTGCCTGTCAGCGAACAAAAGAGTGAGCTACGACTTGATTTCGTTGAGGCTGATTTCATTGATTTCTTGGATTGCTTCTTCCACGTCTTTGGTGCGATAGCCGCTAGCTACACCCCAATAGTAGAAGATCAATGAAACGATCATGACCACCACTAAATCCCATGGATACTGGATGTAATTCTTGAATTCACCCAGTTTAGAAGAGCCCACATAGGTGAGTAGTAGCATGACGACCAAATACACGATCAGCCAAATTCCACCTTTGAACGATTTAGCATCTGGTTTTTTGATTTCTTCGGGCACTATCGCAGAGATCAGCATATAGAGAACAAACCCGATGAGAATCGCCACTAATAATTTCCAGTCGATATTCCAGCCAGTCCAATAAATAATCAGCGATCCCACAACGAACGCGAGTGGAGAAATAACTGAGTTACCGCGTAAAGTAAATGGGCGTTTTGCTTCTGGAGCCGTTTTTCGAAGTACTGCAAGCGATACTGGGCCGATGATGTACGTGAACACTGTTGCGGAAGAAACCAACCCCACCAAGCTCTGCCATGAAGGAAATGGAAGTAAGAAAATTAATCCTAAAATGAACGCTACTAGAAGAGCCACATTAGGAATTCCTGTTTTCGGATTGACATGTGCCAGCCCTTTTGGGAAATATCCGTTTTTAGCCAGCGCATACAATACGCGAGAAGTCGATGCGATATAGACATTTCCTGTTCCTGCAGGAGATAAGATAGCATCCGCATACAATAATACAGCCATCCATCCGAGGTTCAAACTTGCGGCAAGTTCGGCAAATGGTGCGTTGAACGTCACGTTCGCCCAACCATGTTGTAGTGCCGAAGGAGCAACGCCAGCCACGAAGACGAGTTCCAATAGTACATAAAGCACAATTCCAATGATGATCGATAAAATTAGCGCAATCGGAATATCCCGTTGTGGATTTTTTGCTTCCCCCGAAAGATCAAGTGCTTGTCGGAAACCAAGATAGGCAAAAATGACGCCAGAGGTAGCAACGGCGACTAGGATACCAGAAGATCCACTAGGTGCAAATCCGCCAGCTTGTGTCATGTTGCCCCAATGTAGCCCAACAAACAAAAAGGCGATAATTGTTACTATAGGCATGATAAACTTAACAATCGTGACGGTGGTATTCACTTTTGCAAAATAGCGCACGCCAAAATAGTTAATTAGGAAGAATATAAACATTAAAAGAGCTGCGAAAAATAATCCGAAGCCAGTAAGCAAGTTGGTCTGTGTATTCCATAATCCAGGAACCCAGTGAGAAGCATATTGCATCACACCTTCTGCTTCTACTGAGGGTACCGAAGCATACGCAATCCATGCGGCCCACCCCATAATAAAGCTAGTCACGTGTCCGTGGCTGTAATGTGGGTATCTAGCGATCGAGCCGGATTCAGGCAACATGCCACCTAATTCTGCAAAGACAAGACCGATAAGTAGTACGGCGATACCGCCAATTATCCAAGATATGATGGCGGCGGGTCCTGCGTCATTGGCAGCATACAGCGAACCAAAGAGCCATCCAGAACCAATAATGCCCCCCACGGATGCCATGGTGAGATCCATCAAGCTAAGATCCTTTTTAAAGCCGGTTTGTTTCATCCTTTCCCCTCCAGTAAGCGTTTTCAAAATTTTAACCCATTCATATAATGCAAAATTTAATAGTAAAAATCAACTGCCGATTTGTATGGCGGGTGCAAAATTATTTGTCGTCGTATGATCTAAACACGAATGATCATCCATTCCATTTGCGCAGTCGATATTGGAGGCTCTGACGACTGACACCAAGCTCACGTGCCGCAGCAGAAACGTTACCTGCATATTTTTTCAGTACCTTATGGACGTATGCTCGCTCATACTCTTCAAGTTGGTTTTGCAGCGTCCTCTCTTGTAGTGCCATAGCATAATCTTTCGGTTGTTCTTGAAGTGTTTCCAAGGCAAATTCATTGAGGATGTTCACTTTGCGACGTAAGTGTAGCGGAAGATGGATCACTTCGATTTGGGCGTGATCGGTTGCAATATTTAAAGCGCCTTCGATAGCGTGTTCCAATTCTCGCACGTTACCTGGCCACGGATAAATAAGAAAATACTTCATCACATCATCGGAAACACCAGAAACATGCATTCCAAATCGATCATTGTATTTATTAAGAAAGTAAGTGGTAAGACTTGGTATGTCCTCTTTTCGCTCACGTAATGGTGGCAGAAACAAAGTGACGACGCTCAGGCGATAGTATAGATCTTTTCGCAGCCGGCCTGTTGCGATAGCGTCCAGCGGATCTTCATTAATAGTGGCAAAAACCCGCACGTCAATCGCGCGATCACTGGTGTCACCAAGCCGTCGAACGACTCTATCTTGAATGCTGTGAAGAAGTTTTTCTTGAAGTGGCAAACTTAGTGCATTGAGTTGATCGAGTAATATAGTACCTCCATTAGCTTGTTCTAGAAGCCCAGGTCTATCAATGGCACCAGGGAATACCCCTTGAACTGTGCCGAATAAAATACTTTCAATCAAATTCTCAGGAAATGATGAACAGTTTTGTGACACAAACGGTCCTCCGGATCGTTGGCTTGCATGGTGCATGCTTTGTGCAAAAAGTTCTTTGCCTGTCCCTGTTTCGCCAACGATAAGAATGGGTGAATTCGTTTGTGCTGCGCGTTTCGCTAGTTGCATGATGTCTTCAATGGCCGGACTGGTGCCGATTAAGTGATCGATTTCGTAGCGTCTGAGAATATTTTCATGAATTTGTTCGATTTTAGTGATGTCTCGTGCAATTTCCGCAGCCCCGCAGATTTTACCTTCGATGGTAATTGGCATGGTGTGATTGATCGTAGTGATGGTCTTGCCTTGTTGGTTGAAATAAGTTTGCTTCATGCTTGTGGTCGAATTGCCCGATTGTAATGCGTGAAGCAACGTGCTGTACCCTTCGTCGGGGAATGTGAATAGGTCAAGTACGTCTTTATTTAGTACATGCCGCTTATCCATGGACTCCATTTCCGCCATTTTTTGATTATAAATGATCGTTTTTCCGGTTCTATCTACCACATGAATGCCTTCATCC
>JAJZCJ010000271.1 GCA_021846145.1 Bacillota bacterium | reverse complement strand
TGCCAGCCAAAGTGGAAACGCCCCTTTGTAATTTTCGATCAAAAAAGCCACCATACGTTCCATCGTGCTGACGATGCCACGATGAATGACGACGGGACGATGGCGTTTCCCATCTTCTGCGATATACTCCAACTCAAAACGCTCGGGCAAGTGAAAATCAAGTTGTACCGTAGATAATGTTTCTTCTTTGCCCAGCGCCGTTTTTACCTGCACATCTAATTTGGGACCGTAAAATGCAGCCTCTCCTGTTACTTCTGTATACGGTAGCCCCAAAACATTGAGTGCATTGCGCAACATATCCTCCGCCTTATTCCACATCTCATCGTTGGCTACGTATTTTTCGGTGTTTTTCGGATCTCTTAGCGATAAGCGATACGAAAAATCACGAATCCCAAAATCGTCATAGACACGTTGAATTAATTGCACCACGCGCGAGAATTCGTCTTCAATTTGTTCTGGCATACAAAACAGATGCGCATCATTTAACGTCATCGCCCGCACACGCTGTAATCCAGCGAGCGCACCAGACATTTCAAAGCGATGCATCAGTCCTAGTTCGCCGATACGCAATGGCAAATCTCGATAGCTGCGCATTTCTGATTTATACACCATCATATGGTGAGGGCAATTCATCGGGCGCAATACCAGTTCTTCATTGTCCATTTGCATCGGGGGGAACATGTCTTCGTGATAGTGATCCCAGTGGCCGCTTATTTTGTATAGCTCCACGCTACCAAGCACAGGCGTGTACACATGGTCATATCCCAGACTTTCTTCTAAATCGACAATATAACGTTCGATCACACGCCTTACCTTGGCTCCATTAGGAAGCCATACAGGCAGGCCTGCACCCACTTCTTTGGCCATCGTAAAAAGTTTTAATTCCTTGCCAATCCGTCGATGATCGCGTTCTTTCATCTCTTCAAGGTATTTTAAGTGCGCATCAAGATCTGCGGCTTTGGCAAATGCTGTAGCATAAAGTCGCGTCAACTGTTCGCGTTTAGCATCGCCACGCCAGTACGCACCTGCCAAATGAAGAATTTTATACGCCTTAATCTTGCCCGTAGAAGGCAGGTGCGGCCCTCTGCACAAATCAGTGAATTCACCTTGATGATAGACTGTGATCGATTCGCTTTCAGGCAATGCCTGAATAATTTCCACCTTAAATCGATCCTCGCGTTGTGTAAAAAATTCAAGCGCTTGTTCCCGACTGCACACTTCTCTTTCAATCGGAAAATTCGCCTTAATGATCGCCTGCATCTCTTTTTCAATCGTTACAAACTGATCTGGCGTAAATTCATGATCTGCAAAATCATAGTAGAATCCATCTTCGATCACGGGTCCTATTGCAAATTTCGTACCAGGATACAGGCGACTCACTGCCTGCGCCATCACGTGAGCGCTAGTGTGCCTGAGCACAACAAGTCCCTCCGGTTGATCGAGCGTCACGATTTCAATTTCCGCCCCCGGCTCAAGTTCGCACGCCAAATCGACTAATTCGCCGTTCATCTTTCCTGCGACCGCCTGCCTAGCAAGTCCGGCACTGATCGCTGTCGCCACATCGCCCACCTTTGCACCTTGAGCAAATTCCCGCACAGAACCGTCCTTCAAGCGAATGCTTATTGACGCTGCCATTGCTTATTCCCTCCTAAATGTTGTGGTTAATTAATTCTAAGGACACAAAAAAGCGCCCCCATACCTATCCTCACGATAGGGACGAAAGCGCTGGCTGTCGTGGTTCCACCCTAATTCACACTGCATCACAGTGTCTCTATCCGCTTAACGCGCGGTTGCGGCCATGCTTACCGTCACTTGCGCAACTTTTCACAGGCAGCTCCAGAGTGGTGGCAATCTGTCAGCGCCGTAAGCGAAATCACACCAAAATTCGCTCTCTCTGCACGGTTACACAGATTGTCGTGTCTCAATCAAAGCTTCGTATAATACACATGATGAAACATATTGGCTAAAATTATACGAGTGCATCGTAGATTTGTCAAAAAAATTAAGTTTTTTTGTTCCCTTTATCGTTTTAACATGTGTATTGGCATTCCTAGCGCTACTTCCGCTGCCTCCATCACCATTTCCGGAAGCGTGGGATGCGCGTGGATCGTTAGTGCTAAATCTTCGAGCGTTGCATTCATCTCGATCGCTAGCGCTAACTCAGCGATCAAATTAGTTGCTTCGGCACCCACCACTTGTGCGCCCACCAGTACCCCAGTCGCCGCATCAGCAATCAATTTAACAAATCCAGTGCCCGCATTCATCGATACGGCTCTGCCATTTGCTCCGTAGGCAAAACGTCCAGTCTGCACCTGCTCATACTGCTGAGTCGCATCCTCTTCACTTAACCCCACCATTGCCACTTCTGGATCAGAAAACACCACAGCAGGAATACAAGTATAATCGACGGCGCTATGCTTACCAGCTGCCACTTCCGCTGCCACTTTGCCTTCATAAGATGCCTTGTGCGCAAGCGCTGGACCCGCCACCACGTCACCAATCGCAAAAATGCCTGCTACTTGCGTTCTCCCTTGTTGATCAACGGGAATGAGTCCCTTTTCATCCACCGTGATGCCAATGGCGTCTAATGCCAATTCATCTGTGTTGGGCCTTCTCCCCACTGTGACTAGCACGTAATCAACAGTAAGCCCCCGCTCCTCGCCATTTTCTTCGTAAATCAACTGCACTTCATCTGCATTTTCGGTGGCAGATTTAACTAGGGTGCGAGAGAATACATCAACCTCCCATTCTTTTAAGTTATGTAAAACTAACCGCGTAAAACTCGGATCAACCGCTGGCAAAATCGATGCTGCCGCTTCTAAAATAGTGACTTTCGTCCCGAATTTTGCATATGCCTGTCCCAGTTCCACGCCAATATATCCGCCACCAACAATCGCCAGTCGTTTTGGCACGTCTTGCAACGCGAGCGCTTCCGTCGACGTCAATACACGTTTTCCAAAAGGTAGGGAAGCGAGTTGTACAGGTCGCGAACCGGTGGCGATGATGCAATGCTTGAAGTGGTAATTGTGAGCTTCGGATGCGGTCATTACCCGCACCTCACTAGGACTGACAAAAAAGGCTTCCCCTTGTAACGTTTGCACCTTGTTGCCCTTTAAGAGCCTATCTACCCCTTGCGTCATTTGTTTGACAACGCCTTGTTTCCATTCCTGAACCTTAACAAAATCCAGTGTCACGGCATGATCAATCCCAGGTACCTTGGCCTTTTTGCCAACTGCGTAATCTTGTGCTGCGGTGATCAGCGCCTTCGCTGGAATGCAACCACTATTTAAACATACGCCACCAATTTCGGCTTTCTCAATGACAAGCACTTGCAACCCCAGTTGAGCGGCGCGAATAGCAGCCACATATCCGCCTGGGCCACCACCGATTACCACCATTTCTACCTCTTCTGTTACTTCGCCCACGACCAAGTGCTTCCGCCTCCTTGATTAATTTCCTCGCAAATGAGCGCCTGGCGTTGCCGCGACTAAGGTAGCCTGCGGCAAAGCCCTGCACTGTGTTATGCGCGAAGCAAGGGGACCCCATCAGGTGCATCCATATGTGATTTAAGAATTTGCTGAATGTCTGCTTGCAAAGGATCGGACTTTTCCGCTTGATAATCATAACCAATAAGCACCGCTTGCCCCCGCGCGACCCATTCTCCCTGATGGTTTGCAAGCGCATGTTCAACAGTAAAGCTCGAATTACCTAATCGGCCAATCCAAGTATAAATTTGTAATTTTTCAGCATATTCCACCTGGTGCAAATAATCGCACCTAGTGGACGCTACGATTAAATTCCAATTCTCCAATTTTAAAGAAGGATTAAAAAGGCGAAAAATCTCTCCTCTCGCCTCTTCCATATACGTGTAATACATTGCATTATTTACATGTCCCAGTCCATCACACTCACCAAACCGAACCGTCACTGTGCTTAAAAACATGCTATTCTCCCTCTCCGATTACCTAGAGATCAATCCATTTTCCAAATATTTCTCATTGTACATAAACACGATATCTGGATTCGGAATCACTAGTTGCAAATCTTTGTCATCATAATTCACTCGTGACAAAAAATCCTTTATCAAGCTAATGCGTGCCAGATGTTTATCATCTGCACGAACCACATACCATGGCGCAAATGCAGTATGAGTTCTCGCAAACATTTGATCCCTAGCCACGCTGTAGTCATCCCATAATTTAATACTTCGTTCGTCAACGGGGCTGATCTTCCATTGT
>JAJZCJ010000270.1 GCA_021846145.1 Bacillota bacterium | reverse complement strand
CCGGACATAATCATCAACTCCTTTGCTTTAGTATATTCAATATATCACAAAACCCGTGCATTATAAATACATTGCACAAAAATGGAATCTTGCGCTTAAAAGCCTCCCAGTCAACCCATCTGGTGGTACATCAATGATTGCGAATTTTCTAGTGGCATCAAAACACGAATTCGCAGTAAAATGAACTGGTCAGAATGAAGAAAAACTAAATTGCGTAAACGGTTATATTTTTATTGGGAAGCGGTGATTCTGCTGGATTGGGCACAAATTGAACGCCAGTACGAGATGATGTATCAGCACGTTCTTGAGCTAGAAGAAAGAGAAGAGGCCAAGATAGTGGAGGCTCGCCTTGAGATTCACCCCTTCAGCGGCAACCACAGCACCTCTGCCGGTGTGATATAAGCGTCACTTCTCGTCATCGCCGTCACTTGATCGCGCACGCGGGTGGCGTCTGCTGCCGGGGCGATCAGCGTCACCGTCACCATTTCTGTAAAATTCGCATCCACACGCCACGTCGGCTCACCGTAAATATTGTTTTGAACACGTTCATAGTCTGCGTAAGCAAGGGGAAATTCATACTTTTCATGCGCCGCATACGTGACAATTTGCGCGGTCTTGACCGCTTGCGCGACGACACCACTATACGCGCGTACCAACCCGCCTGCGCCCAGCAACGTGCCGCCAAAATAGCGCGTCACCACCGCCAGCACACCGAAAAGTTCCTGCCCCGCTAGTACATGTAGCATCGGACGTCCTGCGGTGCCAGACGGTTCGCCGTCATCACTCGCCCGTTCTGTTCCATCGAGCAAGCGAAACGCATAACAATGGTGGTTGGCGCTCCAGTGTTCTTTTTTGAGCGCAGCAAGTTGGGTCTGCACCTCGTCTTCGCTAGCGACAGGCGTGAGCAGGCAAAGGAAACGAGACTTTTTTTCAATCAATGTGCTTGCGATGGGACTGGCAATCGTGCGGTAATTTGGCGCTGGTGTAGATGCAATGTCCATTAGGGTATTCCTTTCTAATCATGAGTACACACATATGAGGATACAAAATTATTTCAATTTCGCATATAAAGAAAATCATTTATTATACAAGCATGCGGTATCTTGGACACAGGGGATGATAAAGATAGCTTATCAATTTTATGAGTTCTTTGCTGGCGGCGGAATGGCTCGAATTGGTCTAGGAGAATCCTGGCAGTGTACGTTTGCAAATGACATTGATAGCAGAAAAGCCGCATCTTATCGTTCTTTTTTTGGCGAAGATAGTCAATTAGTGGTGGATGATATTGCGAATATCACTACTGACCAATTGGTCGGAACTGCCGATTTGGCTTGGGCTTCCTTTCCTTGTCAAGATTTATCGTTAGCGGGGGATGGCGCGGGACTTTCGGGGAATCGTTCAGGGACTTTTTGGCCATTTTGGAGGCTCATTACACAATTGAGGAACAAGGGTCGAGCCCCTAAAATGATCGTGTTGGAAAATGTATATGGTGCTATTACATCCAACGGGGGGAGGGACTTGTCTGCCATCATCGAAGCGATAATAGCTCGCGGTTATAAGGTGGGATCCATCGTTGTAGATGCAGTGCATTTTTTGCCACAAAGTAGAGTGCGGTTATTTATCATTGCCGTTGATGTTAAAATGGCTATTCCCCGTCACTTATTGTCTGATGAGCCAACACATCAATGGCATCCTGCTTCCTTAGGTAATGTCTACGACCTGTGCTCTGAATCTGCACGTTCAAATTGGTTGTGGTGGAACCTTCCCACTCCCCCTATCGTCGATATGAGCATCGTCGACTTAATTGAGGACGATCCTGACAATGTTAAATGGCATACTCCTTTAGAAACACAACGTCTACTCGGCATGATGACGCCACTCAATTTAGCAAAGGTGGAGACGGCAAAACGAACTGGGAAAATTCAAATTGGAGCCCTGTATAAGCGAACTAGGACAGATGCTGATGGGGTGAAGCGTCAACGCGCCGAAGTGCGTTTCGACGATGTTGTGGGGTGTCTACGTACACCGATAGGTGGCTCTAGTCGACAAACATTACTTATCGTGAACGAAGAGAAAGTTCACTCGCGTCTTTTATCCCCGCGAGAAGCCGCAAGGCTAATGGGTCTGCCCGAAACATATACCTTGCCCAGGAATTATAACGAGGCATATCACCTAATAGGTGATGGTGTGGCAGTGCCGGTAGTAAATTACCTGTCCCAAAATATTCTTATGCCCATGTTAAATGTGATACACATAGAAATAGTGGCTTAGGGGAGTTGGTTACTGTGCCGAATCAGACATCGTTCGAAACCACAGAATTACGTCGGATGCTCAAAGCATTCTTGGAAAAGGAAGTTATCGACCCCATTACACACGCAAATGTAAAAATCGGAAATTATAAGTTCGGCGTTTATGTATTCTTTGATTATGATCTTGAGCCTATTTATGTGGGTCAAACCAACGAGAAGCTACGCACTCGAATTAGACGTCATCTCACTAACCAGAGAACTGATGCAGTGGCAATGAATGTGCTTGATCCGTTTGAAGTTTTTGAGGTGGAAGTTTGGCCTTTGCCTCAATACCAGGAAAGCAGTTCGAAAGATGTTCGCGCAAAAGAAGAATTAAATGCTTTAGAATACCAAATATTTCAGCAACAAATTGAACAGTCGCGATTTGGTGCCATATTGAATGAAAAGGAACCATCTGCCCCCCAGCGATTAATTGCCATTCCTACAAGCTATCGCGGGAGCATCGTGTCTGAACGTATCATTGAATTACGCAATCATCCAGACGTAAGAATAGCAAGACGAGCCCTGACGCTGTCTCGTTTGGCACAGGTAATCAGCGAGAGACAAGTGCAATCTGGACTTCGAAAAACCCTTCTTACACAAGCAAATCGCCTTCAATGGCTAGCTAAAAGTCGATTCGAATCGATGGCAGAACAATACCCTGATGAAATTGACGAAGATGATTAGAGAACGACTCGTACCCATCACATCAGAAAGGATAGTGATCAATGAGCGATAACCTAGCATATACATCAGACTTAGGGGATCGATCGCCACTTCGCGTCATGCAGATCGTGGCCGCAGGCGAATTTGGCGGCGCGGAGACGCAGATCCTCGCGTTGTTACGGGCGTTGCGCGAATATCCCGTGCAAGTGTTGGTGGCGACCTTTTATGACGGCGAATTTGCCAAGCGCGCGCGGGAACTTGGCATTGAGGTGCTGGTGCTGCCCTCCGCCACGCCAATTCATGATTATTTTCAGGTAAAAAAAGCCGCCCTGCGCTTCGCTCCGCAAGTCATTCATACACACGGCGTGCGCGCCAGCGTGGCAGGAAGGCTCGTCGGGGACAAATTAGACATTCCCGTGGTCACCACCGTACATAGCGATTTGTACTACGACTACGATCAGCCGGTGAAACGCGCATTGATGATGACAATGGAGTATTTCACCAGAGAGCAATCGACACGCGTCATCACCGTATCAGCGGCGCTAGCACGCACGCTGCAGACGCGCGGCTACAGCGCGGATCAAATTGCAGTGATCACCAATGGAATCGACGTAGCACAGGCAGAACGGGCAATTGGCGAGGCAAAAAAGCATCCTGCGCAGATCAAGGAGCACTTAAACATCCCTGCAGACGCGCATTTAGTGATCAGCGTGGCGCGGCTGCAGCCGGTCAAGCACTTGTCCGCGCTGATCAACGCGGTGGCAGGCATCCACACCGTGGCGGGGCATCCTGTGCATCTGCTGCTCGTCGGAGACGGCCCCGATCGTGAGGCGCTGACGCAGCAAACGGCTGCGCTAACAAGCCAAGAAGGCAGCGCGCGCATTCATTTGCTTGGGCAGCGCCACGATGTAGTGGGGCTGCTGCTAGAAGCGGAGGTGTTCGCGTTGCCCTCGCTGATGGAGGGGATGCCAATTTCGATCATGGAGGCCATGAGTTGCGGACTTCCGGTCGTGGCAAGCCGTGTGGGTGGCATCCCGGATGTCGTGAAAATAGGCGATGGGGCAACCGGCATCCTCGTCCCGCCAACGGATGAAAAGGCATTGCGAGTGGCCATCACCTCCTTGTTGCAGGACGACAAGCAACGTCAGCGCATGGGACAACAGGCACAACGGCGCGTGCGCGAGCATTTTTCCCTCGCGCAAATGGTGGCTCACACGCATGACGCATACTTAAATGTGACAAAATGATGAACTATCACATCAATGCTAGGCAATGAAGAAAATAACAATAGATCGGATGTCATTTTTTAATACAATTTTCAT
>JAJZCJ010000269.1 GCA_021846145.1 Bacillota bacterium | reverse complement strand
GCCAATGCCGAGAAGCCCACTGGTAAAACGTGGTAATAAATCTGCGGTCACGAACGGCAGCGTAGCAAGGGTAGCCATCGACATGCCGATCGGCCCAATCTCAATCCATACACTTGGAGCCAGTGCGCCAGGAATGATTCGATGGTACATCAGCCTTGAGTAAAAAAGTGCACTAACCATAATGAACAAAAAGAATGTCATGCCAAACATCGAGATGTCGAAATACGTCATCCCCAAATTAACGCTCGCATTGCCCCAATACGGCAGCAAATTCGTACCGTCCGCCGCGGCCACTACCGTTGGCACCACCGGAATCAACCAACTGGCTACCGCATCGCCTGGCTCTATATCATGATGTGTAAACATCAGGTAAGGAATGATCAGGACGGAAAACAAACTGACTGCGACACCAATGAGCCAAATTACTTGACTCACCGTAATCATGTGCGCCTTATTAAATAAATGCGTTCCAATCACAAAAAAATCATTGCCCACCACATTGATGGCCATTGCTAATGCCCCATAGAACAAGGCTCTACTAGGTTCATGGAAATCCCCCATGGCATCTTTTGTGTGATGAACCCACCTCAACCCCCAAAAAAATAATGCGGCTACAAAAATAGCTAAATCTAATGCAAAAAAGACAATCCCTAGTGATTGGTGAAGTACAAAATTAACTGGAGACGCATAAAAAAGCGAAGCCATAATTCCAAATCCCATGACCACAGTAAACCAATTAGTTCCTATTTGTTTTGATATATGAGAAGTCACGATATCCCTCCTACTGTTACTCACTTTATGAGCGCTACTTCTAGTGTTACTATAGTAAAATTCAAGCAAACTTTGTTTCGAACAATTTAATGAGAGCGATAAGAATTTCTTATAGGAGGAATGGACGTGGATCTAATGGGGGCATGGCGAACTTTTTTAATCGTGGCTAAAGCAAAAAATTTTTCGCAAGCAGCACGCACTTTGCGTTTATCCCAATCTGCGATCAGTCAACAGATCAAGCAACTAGAGAACTTTTATCGCACCCCCCTATTTCTGCGCAAACAGCGTGGGGTAGAACTCACCCCGGCAGGTAAAATTGTGGAACAAAAAGCACAGCAAATGATCCAATTGTTCGAGGATTCGATCACCGATGTCAAAACCGCCCAAGGTGGTCTAACCGGCACACTGACGATAGGTGCAAGCATGACCATCGCCGAGTATATCGCCCCGTCGCTACTCGCCATATTTAGACGCATATTCCCTTCAATTAGCGTCCATCTCTACACAGGCAACACGGAAGAAATCAGCAGAATGCTCACCGACGGGCATCTGTTGGTCGGGTTGGTGGAAGCACCATTATTTGATACCCGAATCATCCAACAACCATTTCTGGAGGATGAATTAGGCGTTATTGTGCCCCCTCGCCACTCCCTCAGTCGTCGCACTTCAGTTCAGTTCCACGAACTGCTTGATGATCGCCTGATGATTCGCGAGGTAGGATCAGGCACGCGCGCAGTGCTCGTCTCCGCATTAGCAAAAGAGGGGCTCCATCTTCGTGATTTTAGGGTTGTCCTAGAATCGAACAACCCTCAAACACTCAAATCATTAGTATTAAACGGTTACGGCATATCCATTATGTCTACTTGGGCAGTGAGGGAAGAGACGAAGAACGGTGGACTTCTTTTCATTCCCATCGCCAATCACTCCGTCAAACGTAGCTTCATGAGCGCATGGATGGAAAGCGCCTCAGAAGATCTCCTGCTCTCCTCTTTCACAACGATGCTACAAGATGAGCACCTTAAGCAAATGCTCTAGTCGCTATTTCTGTTCGGCGAGATGCTGATAATCCGCTCGAAGTTCTCGTTTCAAGATTTTTCCACTAGGATTTTTAGGTAATCCATTAGCAAAAGTAATGTACTTTGGCACTTTGAATTTAGAGAGCCCTTGCCTGCAATGGGCGAGAATATCTTCCTCCTGTAATTGCACGCCTGACTTAGGCACGATGATTGCCGTCACCGCTTCGATCCAATACGGATCAGGAACGGCAATCACCGCCACCTCTGATACCCCTGGCAGTGTATACAAAAATTCTTCTACTTCCCGACTGGACACATTAACCCCGCCAGTATTAATCATGTCTTTTTTGCGATCCACAATCGTTAAGTACCCTTCTTCGTCCATCACACCCAGATCCCCACTATGAAACCAGCCACCATCAAAAGCATGCCTTGTCTTTTCTTCATCAAATAAATACCCAAGCATCGCGTGAGCCGTGCGATGAACAATTTCACCAATGCTCCCTGATGGCACTTCATTGCCTGCACCGTCAACAATTCTTGTCTCCACGTTAAGCGCTGGTTTGCCAGCGGAACCAAGTTTTCTCATCTGATCTTCCGGTTGCAACACGGTGGCAAGCGGTGCCACTTCTGTTTGTCCGTAAAAATTCCAGAATTTCGCGTTTGGTAAACGTTCCGCTAACTCTTTCAATACCTCCATTGGCATAATAGCGGCTCCGTAGTAACACTTTTCCAATGATGATAAATCACGTTTTGCAAAGTCTGTGTGTCGCAATAGCGCAATCCACACCGTTGGCGGACAAAATAGTTGGGTGACCTTCTCTTTTTCAATGGTTTCCAGAATCAGTTCAGGACTCGCACCGGGTAAAATGATGCCAGATGAACCAATGTACACGCTAGGGCCTAGAAAACAATGAAGCTGTGCGCTGTGATATAGTGGAAGAGCGTGGATCGCCACGTCTTTTGATTCCATTTTCCCTTCAATTATCGTGCTGACGTATTCTGCAATCAGGTTGCCATGAGTGAGCATCACGCCTTTGGGGCGTGACTCTGTGCCACTAGTGTAGAGAATGTGAGCCACATCATTATCCATTACCGCTGCCTCATAAGAATCTTGCGGCCTTGTCGCACGAGCCACATCCAATAGTGTCCAATCGATTAGTTCAGTGGTGTCAGTGTCCATAAGATAACGATTAATGATGCGCGCACCTGCCACCTGCGCCGCCTCTGCCAATACGCCTGCAAACTCCTGTGAACAAGCCAGTACGCTGACCTGAGAATGCTGCAAAATGTAGGAAAGATCAGCAACAGACAGCATATAATTGAGTGGCACCATGACCGCCCCGATGCGTGCAATAGCAAAATTCAACACTACAAAATCCAAGCTGTTGCGTGATAACAGAGCCACCCGCATACCCTTCATCACGCCATCATCAGCGAGTAACCACGCCGTTTGATTCACCAAATCATCTAATTGCGCGTAGGTAAGGCGCTGTTGCCCATAGACCATGGCCAACCGTTGCGGATTCCTCGCGCGAGTTCTGCGCAGCAAGTCAGCAAGTGTATTGCGACGGGCCCGGTACACATCATCGAGTTGAAAATCAAACACTACTTCGTCCAAACTGCTCACTCCCCTATTTCACGCTCATTTCAACATCTCAGCCACCTGTGCCACATCTTTATCCCCGCGTCCACTCAGATTGACAATGATTACTTGATCCTTGGAAAGTGTGGGCGCGAGCTTCATCACATAGGCAATCGCATGACTGGACTCAAGCGCGGGAATGATGCCCTCCGTTTTTGATAGAGTGACAAAAGCATCTAATGCCTCATGATCCTCTACTGCCACATAGTCCGCGCGACCAATCGCCTTATAATAAGAATGTTCCGGACCTACACCTGGGTAATCCAGTCCCGCCGCAATCGAGTGACACTTATCTGCATCTTCCATCACATAACACTTAAAGCCGTGGATGATATCAGGTTTTCCCGCAGTGAGTGGCGCTGCGTGAAATCCCGTGGCAATCCCTTTTCCACCCGGCTCCACGCCCACCATTTTAACAGTCAAATCATCCACGAAAGGATAAAATAAGCCGATGGCATTCGAACCACCACCCACACAAGCCACCACATAGTCAGGCAGACGGCCTTCTTTTTCAAGCACTTGCGCCTTCGCTTCCCGCCCAATAATAGACTGAAAATGCCTAACCATTAGTGGATACGGATGTGGTCCCACCGCAGAACCGAGCAAATAGAAGGTGTCTTCATGATTCGTGGCAAAATCCATTAGCGCTTCGTCCACCGCTTCCTTCAGCGTGCGGTTGCCTGACTTCGCGGCCACCACTTTTGAACCAAGCAGTTCCATACGAAACACATTGAGTGCTTGGCGTTCCATGTCCACTTCACCCATATAAATGGTGCATGGCAGATTAAAAAGCGCCGCCACCGTCGCCGTTGCAACTCCGTGTTGACCGGCCCCAGTCTCTGCAATGATACGTTTCGCACCCA
>JAJZCJ010000268.1 GCA_021846145.1 Bacillota bacterium | reverse complement strand
GCTTTTTTTATAAAAAATAATAATTTAGATGGCTCGTGTTACTTTACCGCCCTTTAAGCAACGGCTGCAAACGCGCATGCGTTTCGCAGTGCCGTTCACATTAACGCGTACTTCATGGAGATTGGGAAGCCATCTTCGCTTTGTCAGGATGTGCGAGTGGCTGACCGCATTTCCGACGCTGGGGCCTTTTCCACATACTTCACAACGTCTTGCCATGTCACACCCCCCTTTTTCGTCTAAATAACTCGTCCATCATAGCATACGGCGTTGGCGTGTGCAATTTTAATTTGTCTGTAGTAAACTAAAACAAAGAATCATCGTTAAGGAGTGAGCTAGATGCCAACTGTAATCAATACTGAGTATGGGAAAATCACCATTACTGAAGCGGTGATCGCTTCGGCCGTTGGAATGGCAGCGTTAGATACATATGGGGTCGCAGATATGGCGCCTCGTCGAAACGTTAGGGATAGTTTAACAGGGTTGCTTGGTAGGGAAGATCCGGCGCGAGGAGTGGAAATTCGCTCGCTAGTAGATAAGCTAGAGATTATTCTGTATATCATCGTGAACTATGGTTCGCGAATTCCAGACGTGGCCGATCGATTGCGTGAGAACGTCAATGTTGCGTTACAAGATTCTCTAGGACTTGTTGCTGATCAGGTCAACATTAGTGTGCAAGGGGTCAAGATTCTGAATACTCCACCACCGTTGTTGTTGAACTAACTGCTGACAGGGAGGTCGTAAACAGGGTGATCGTGCCGGATTGGCGAGAGTCGCTGAAAACCAAAAGCGTTCATCTCATACCCGGCGTCGGCCCTGAACGGGCGAATAGACTTGCCGAATTGGGAATTCACAATGTATTTGACTTGCTTTTTCACTACCCGTTTCGCTATGAACAAACAAATGACCGGTGGCTAAGGGACAGCAATCCAGAAGTGGATGCGGTGTTCTTTGTGGACGGTGTCGCGACGGTGCGCATGCGCGGACGGATGAGCACGATTAGTACTTGGGTGAAAAATGGCGATGAACGCGTGAAGGCGCTTTTTTTCAATCAACCGTACTTACGTCATCAATTAAAAGACGGTATTTTGCTTCGGTTAAAAGGTAAATTCGACCATAAAAGTAATACAATAGTAGTTTTCCGTTATGAGATGATGCGTCACACTACATCAACTCCCACGATCATACCTGTTTCTCGTGCGAATCCGTATTGGGGACAACTTATGTTGCGTAAAATCATTCAAGAAGGCGTACATATTTTTTCGGTGGAAATAGGGGAGGATTTGCCGGAACTCTTGCGCGACAAATATCGATTAGTGACACTGCAAACTGCGGTCGTGAACATGCATCAGCCGGCAAATCAGGAAGCGCTTAGGCAAGCAAGAAGAAGAATTGTTTTTGAAGAATTTTTACGATTTCAGCTTGAAATTCAGGGCTTTCGCAAAAACCGTGAACAATATCGACAACAACCGTTGTCAATGCCGCTATTACAAGCATACGCAGAGGATTTTTTTGGTACGCTTGCTTTTTCTCCTACTAATGGCCAACGAGAAGCACTTGCAGAAATACTCGCGGATATCGCTGCAGATTTACCGATGCATCGCTTGTTGCACGGTGAAGTAGGGGCAGGCAAGACGCTGGTGGTCTTTGCAGTAGTGGCTGCGCTTGCCAAGATGGGGTATCAGACAGCGATGATGGTTCCGACAAGTGTATTGGCTTGGCAACACGTTAACTCGGCCAAGCAATTGCTCGAACCGTTAGGGGTGCGTGTGGGCTATGTCAGTGGGCTTTTTTCAACACAAGAAAGAGAACGGCTTTTTGCACAAATAGCCGTTGGGGAACTGGATCTGATTATCGGTACCCAAGTGCTGACGCGAGCAGATCTGTCCATCCCTCGTTTGCGACTGGTAGTCATTGATGAACAACATCGCTTTGGCGTGCAAGCGCGTAAACTTTTGCGCATGAAAGGGGAGGCGGCAGATGTGCTGCAGATGACAGCTACGCCCATCCCAAGAACCTATGCACTTACCGTTTATGGCGATGTGTCGGTTTCGGCGCTACGTGAATTGCCGCCTGGTCGGATACCTGTAAACACACAACTGATAGATCCAGCAAAAGAACAGCAGGTGCTACGTTTTTTGCGTAATCAACTGGCCCGTGGCAAGCAGGCTTTTGTCATTGCACCGCGAATTGCACCACCAGAAGTCGTGACAGATGATGATTACAGTGCCCAAACATTGTTTACAAAACTGGAAGAGGAACTGGCTGGTTTTGTGCTCGGTTTAGTACATGGCAATCAGCCTGAAGCAGAGCGAATGCGCGTGATGGACGACTTTACAAGTGGACAAGTGCAGGTGTTGATCGCCACCACCATCATTGAGGTAGGCGTGAATGTGCCCAATGCGACAGTCATTCTGATTTATGGCGGTGATCGCTTTGGATTGGCCACCTTGCATCAGTTGCGCGGTCGCGTCGGACGTTCTAATGAACCTGCTCACTGTGTGGTCATTGCTCGCCCTGAGAGTGACTATGGCAAAGCTCGTCTAGAGGCCTTTTTGCAAAGTGACGATGGATTTTATCTAGCAGAACAAGATCTTCTCCTGCGTGGACCTGGGGAAGCGTTTGGAGAGCGCCAGAGTGGGATTCCCATCTTTGCGGTAGGTGATGTGATTCGCGATATGAAGGCGATGCAAACGGCTCGTCTTGTGGTGCAAGAATGGCTAAATGCAGAGGATTTCTGGCTGCTCCCAGCGTACAGTGCGCTGAGACAAGTAGTGCTCGAACAGGTGGATGGGCATGCCGATGCATAAACACACGATCGATCAGCACTTTGTCTTGCCATTGTTGGCGACGCGTGCCTTCACTTACGTGGTTGGTCAACTGGCGAAAAGTCCACTCAGTCGATGGATGATTCCTATTTATCTATTGCTCTACAAAATTAATCCTGCCGATGCGGAGAAACCATGGCAGCAATATCGTTCATTTGTGGAATTTTTCTCGCGCAAGTTACAAACAGGCGCGCGGATGATGCCTGACGAACAAGGGCTCGTTCTTTCTCCTGTCGATGGACTCGTTATGGAAATTGGCACCATTAAAGAAGGTAAGGCGCTGCAGGCAAAAGGGGTAACCTATGCTTTGGAAGAATTGCTGACCGAGGGTGCGGAAAACTTTGCTGAGGGTGATTTTGTCACCTTATATTTAAGTCCCCGCGATTATCATCGCATTCACATTCCCATTGCAGCCACTTTACGACGCATCTATCGCGTAGCCGGCGCTTATTTTCCAGTGAATCAAAGGGGAATTAAGGCAATACCTGGACTGTATATCAAGAATGAACGTGTGGTGGCATTTTTGCAATCTGTAAAAGGCTTGTATGCCATGGTGCCGGTGGGAGCAACTGTTGTCGGCAGTATCCAGTGGCATACTGCCGAATCCTATCGCCAAGGTGAAGAATTTGGCTGGTTTGAGATGGGCAGTACTGTGATCTTGATTTTTGAACGAGGTATGGTGGAATTCAATATTAAAAAAGGTGATTACATCAAGGCGAGAGCGGCGATTGGCGTTGCAAAATAACCCCCTTCGCCCGGGTATGCGAAGGGGGTTGCCTTGTACGATTATGTATGATCGTACTTGGCTACTGGGAGAGGAGAAACCAAAAGAGAAGTGTGAATCTCTTTTTGGTTGCCTTCACGACGATCTACGTCGCTATCCACAAGTCTCGACATCAGAGGGTGTTTTTATACCTTTCGTATGAGAATGTATGATACAGTACCATGTAGGGGTGCCAAGGCATGAGGATCATTGCAGGAAGATGGAAAGGAAGCCCTCTTAATGCTCCACCGGGCAAGCAGACAAGACCTACGGGAGACCGTGTAAAAGAAGCACTGTTTTCAATGATAGGGCCTTATTTTACAGGCGGAAAGTGTTTGGATCTGTTTGCTGGATCTGGAGCGTTGGGGTTAGAGGCGCTTAGTCGCGGGATGGATTTTGCTGTTTTTGTCGATATCAAAAGTGGAACCGTCATTCGTAGCAATGTGGAGCGACTACGAGCAGAACAAATGGCGAAAATTATTCCTTTGCATTATGAGAAGGCGATTAAACGGTTGAGTGGTGACGATGTATTTGATCTGGTATTTCTGGATCCTCCGTATGCGCTGGGTGTTTTGCAGATGGCACTTAGCTCGCTTGTTGAACACCAGTTATTAAGCGATGGAGCCACGGTGGTGGCAGAAATGGATCGAAGTACACCAATTCCCGTTATTGCTTCGCTTGAGCTTGTAAAGAGTAATGAATACGGGGCAACGCGCATTTGCATCTATAAAAAGCTCCAAGTTTACGCAGGAAGGGTCGATTAA
>JAJZCJ010000267.1 GCA_021846145.1 Bacillota bacterium | reverse complement strand
TTCACGGTGTTGAGCTGTTACGCACACGATCGTCTGGAAATCTTTCGCTTGTTTAAGCGCCTGTACTAACGGCGCCATTTTGACCGCTTCTGGACGAGTCCCAAAAACAGCCATGACGCGAATCAAGTCCAAATTGACACCTCCGCCAAATCAATCACTACCTACCCAAAACATGTTAAAGCGTGCCAAAAATACGATCTCCTGCATCACCAAGACCCGGTACAATGTACCCTTTTTCGTTAAGCTGTAGGTCAATCGCCGCCGTGTACAGTGCCACATCCGGATGCGCCTTTTGCACGTTTGCAATGCCTTCCGGAGCCGCAATTAAGGACACTAATTTGAGCCGCCGCGCCCCTCTTTTTTTAAGAATGGACAATGCAGCAGACGCCGACCCTCCGGTTGCAAGCATCGGATCAAGGACAATCACGACATCGCGCTCCAGATCCTTAGGCGTATTGGCATAGTACTCTACTGGTTGCAACGTCTCTTCATTGCGATACATCCCTAGATGTCCCACGCGCGCACTTGGAATCCACTGCAACATCCCATCAACCATCCCCAACCCCGCCCGCAAAATCGGAACTAACGTGACGGTATCAGCGAGGCTCACGGTCTCCAATGTAGCAACTGGCGTCTCAATCACGCGTGGTGCTGTCAGCAAGTCTTGCGTACAATCGATAGCCAAAAAAATAGCAAGTTCATATACCAACCTGCGAAATGTAGGGACATCGGTCGTCCGCTCACGCAGTTGTGCTAATTTATCTGCTGCCAAAGGGTGCTCTAGACACCGAATCGAATTCAATCTATATTCTCCTTACTATCATCATTTATCTCTCAATCATTATAACAAAGTGCGTACAAGCACACTACCTTATTAGTGGTTTGAGTCAACTTGTTAAGATGTGAAATTTCAGGGTTGAATTTTCATCAATTAGGTTAAAATTGTGTATCAGGTCGTCTTCTAATGTCTTTCTAACGAATATGCCTTACAATAGGTGAAGATGTCCACGTCTTTTTACAGGAGGAAATTCAGTGCCAAAGCTCAAGAAAGTTCTTATTCTATCCGCATCATACGGCGAAGGTCATCATCAGGCCGCCGCTGCAGTCCGCGAAGCTTTGGTTGAAGCTCATCCGGAAATTGAAGTGCGTATTATTGACTACATGCAAATGGTCCATCCGACGTTGAATTTATTTGCTCGTTATTTTTACATAAAGAGTGTCCGTTTTGCACCATCCTTGTATGGCCTTTTCTATAAGGGTACTAGTAAGATCAAGCCGACATCTCTCATTCAACGGCGACTAAATCAACTAGGTCTAGAGGACATTGCGGAATTTTTGCTTGAATACAAGCCCGATCTCATTCTATCTACTTTTCCCACACCTGCAGGTGTGCTGTCTCTTTTAAAAAAGCAAGGGATTTGCCGCATCCCCACTGTGACTGTCATTACCGACCACGCTATTCATAGTCAATGGATTCATGACAACACCGATCATTATTTTGTAGGCTCAGAGCATGTGCGTCGTGGATTGATCAAGCGCGGCATTCCCAATGATCGGATCTCTGTGACAGGAATTCCAATTAGCGCAAAGTTTATGGAACACAAGGACAAAGATGCCATCCGCGCCAAATTAGGTTTAGAAAACGATCAACCGACATTACTGCTTTTGGCAGGTTCTTATGGGGCAATGACAGATATTGAAGAAATCTGCGACGAATTATTCCATGCAAAGGAGCGCATGCAGATCATCGTAGTCAGCGGACGCAACGAAAAACTTCGTTTGCAACTTGAGGAAATGGCACGAGAAGCGACCAATCCTGTGTGGGTGTTTGGATTTACAAAAGAAGTGGATCAATTGATGGCGGTCTCTGACTTGTTAGTCACAAAAGCAGGTGGTTTAACAATCAGTGAAGCATTAGCGATGGAGTTGCCTATGCTTTTGTACCGCCCCATTCCGGGACAAGAGGTACAAAACACGTCGTTTTTGGTGAAGTCCCATGTGGCTGTATTTGCGCGTACCCGCAAGCAAGTGATGCAACTTGTTTATCGGTTGTTTTATGAAGATCCAGCCAAGCTAAAGCGCATGAAGAGTCATACTAGGAATATTCAAAAAAGCACCGCCGCCACTGACATCACGCAAATGTTAACAGAAATCGAAACTTTGCCGATCATCACCAGTAACAACTTACCGGAGCACCTCTACGCTGAACAATCATGAACGCCCTGATTTTACGTTGGCGCAGTGCTGCGTCCCCCCGTTACATTCCTCTTGTTGCGGGGGTTGAATTTGTACGCAGTGCATTGATGCTCGTGCTGCTTCCTTCCCTTGGCGTACACCTTCTTGGCATGTCAATGGCCACCATAGGCATTGCTATCAGTGCCCATTATCTTTTTGATAATGCGTTGCGCCCGTTATTTGGCTATTTAGCAGACGAATTAGGCGCTAGTACCTTACTTGGTGGTGGGTTACTGATAAGTGGCGCAGCCATGGTGTTGATGTTTTCCAGCCGGAGTCCCTATGCCCTCATAGCTGCCACCGCGCTATTTGGGATTGGCACCTCTGCACTTTGGCCGGTAGTGATCAGCAGATTGACTAGCGAAGTGCCTGAAGGACAACGAGCGAAATCACTAAGTACCGTGTACGCTGCCTGGATGATTGCCAGCGGCAGTGGGACGGTATTTGCCAATGCACTCACTCAGTCCTCCGCACCTTTCGTCTTAACTACGCTCACTGCGGTACTACTGAGCAGTGGATCTTATGCACTTTTTTCCAAAATGAAATCTGCTAAATCCGTCTCTTTTCATTTTTCTCGAGTTGTGCAAAACTGGATTCAAGACTGGCACTTGCTGTTTGTGCATCTAAAAGCTTCAAAGTGGTTATTCCCAGGCATGTATGTCCAAACGTTCGCCATTGGATTGCTCATACCTGTTTTTTCATCATACGCGAGGATCGTTTTGCACGATCATCCTGCGCAGGTTACAGTAGCAATGTTACTTGTTGGCGGTGCGGCAGTCAGCATGTTGCCAATTTTCGGTCGCTTAGTCGATCGTGTTGGATCACGGCCTTTTCTGGTGGGAGGATACCTTGGTGCTGGCATTGCCATCAGCTTATTTACGATGCAAAAATCTTTCTGGCCAGCCATCACTGTGCTCATTGCAGCAGGAATTTTTTATGCCATGATCTTACCAGCTTGGAACAACGTGCTCGATCTTGCAGTCAGCGAGGAATGGCGAGCTGCCATGTGGGGATTTTTTATGATGATTGAGGGACTAGGCACAGCAACGGGACCTCTCCTTAGTGGTGAGCTATGGGTAACTTGGGGACCTCATGCCCCTTTTTGGGCGACAGCGATCATCGTGATTGGCATGGCAGGACTGTATTCGTTTTTGCGTCATCCGGCACTAATTCGCCGCTAGTTAGGAAGGAATGACACCTGTGAATGGGACTTTCATTATAATCGTCATGCTCCTGATACTCCTTGTCTGGCTCCTCTACGGCCCACTAACGGAAGGTTTATTCGACTTGTTGCAAAATCGCGCGGTCTATCATGGTCGCGGGACAACGCGGACGGTCACCCTCACATTTGATGACGGCCCCGATCCGCAATACACGCCACAACTACTTGACCTTTTAAAACAACACGAAGCGAAGGCGGTATTTTTTGTACTCGGCAAAAAGGCGCAGGCTCACCCGGAATTAATTCGCAGAATCCAGCAAGAGGGACACCGTCTAGGCAATCACACCTATCACCACGTCAATACTTGGTTTATCACACCGTGGCGACTGCGTGCAGAGGTTCAAGAGACCAATCACATACTTGAGGAAATCACGGGAGAAAAAGTACGCTATTTCCGTCCTCCTTGGGGACGATTAAATAGCTGGAGTTTCCCCATTACCCGCAGGTTGGGCATGGAAACCATCTTATGGTCACTCGTTGCCAAAGACTGGCGACAAGGCGATCAACAAGCAAACATTGTGGCGCGTCTTACAAGCGGCATGGCCAATGGCTCCATCGTGCTGCTGCACGATGCAGGTGATGCAGATGGTGCCCCACATAACACGGTACACGCGCTGGAAAAGTTGCTGCCCCGATTAAATACGCTTGGCCTCTCGTGCACATTTGATGCGCTTGATCAGGGAGTGCAGCAATTACATGAACCTATTTTCCAATACACGCGTATCAGTCAGCGATTCATTATTCCTTTGTGGTTGCTTTGGGAGCGACTATTCGATCATTTGTATCACGTATATCCACTATCGAAATTATTCCGTTTGAGCGTTGTACCTTGGCGATTTGGCACCAAACAAACGAATTTTTCACTAACTCCGCAGGAGATCATCGCGCAAGGCGCAAGATCGGA
>JAJZCJ010000266.1 GCA_021846145.1 Bacillota bacterium | reverse complement strand
GGGGGCCCCACTTATCCATCTGATCCAACTATTTTTTATCCAATTGATCGTCGGACTTTTAATGCTTCTGTTTGGGATTCGTTGGCTGCGAAAAGCAATCATGCGCTATGCGGGACTGAAGACGCTACACAATGAACAAGACAGCTATGAACAAGAGCTGATCAGGCAGCGGCAGGCGGGTGCTGTTGCCACAGGCATTGACAAGTTTGCCTTTATGACTGCATTTAGCGGCACATTTTTGGAAGGACTTGAAGCGGTCTTTATCGTCATTACTTTTGGCCTTAGTGCCAAGGCCATGTCATCCTCTGTCTTGGGAGCCTTGATCGCCGCCGTGGTGGTCGTACTCGCAGGCATCCTTTTACGCAATCCACTGACAAAGGTGCCAGAAAACACGATGAAATTTCTTGTGGGTGTGATGCTCACCAGCTTTGGCGCATTTTGGCTGGGTGAGAGTTTTGGTGTGAAGTGGCCGCAGGCAGATCTGTCTGTGTTGTACATGGTCATCTCATTGCTACTATTCTCTTGGTTAATCATTATTCGCAGTAAAAGTGTTCTAAAAAAACGCACCGTTTCTGGCACTACGATGGGGGTGCGTTGAGATGAAAGCAATCAAGACGCTAGTAGGCCTTATTTACGATGACGCAAGACTGGTGATCACGCTGGCATTGGCGCTGATACTTGCCTTGATGCTAAGACTGGCGCACCAACCTTTGCTCGCGGGGGTGGTGATTTGGCTGGGGCTGATCATTGCTTTGTGGGTGTCCATCGAACATGAATTGTCCAAGAAGCAGAAAAGTTAATCTCATGGATAATCAATCAAGGCCATCATGTTTAGGATGACCTTGATTGATCATTTGTTGATTCCAGTCTAGCGTTTTGTAGGTCATCCAGATAACGAGTGAATTTCGACTCGCCACTATAGGTCAAGTAAAGCCACTCCAATGCCCTTGTCATGCCGATGTAGAGAAGGGCGACTTCGCGTTCCTCATTGTCCTCAAGATGGAAAGGCATGTTTTCGATATTCACGATGAAAACCGCCCGAAAGTCAAGACCCTTTGCGCTATCAATGGTCGATAGTTTAATTGTTTCCTCAAAGCGTTTGAAATTGCGTTTCGTATCGGCATTTTCGGTGATCCAGTAATATGGTAAGTCGTGCTTGGCAAGTTCCCGACCAATCGAATCAACATAAGAATAATGTTTTGAAGTGTTTTTCACCCGATATAAAATTAAAATCTCTGAATATGGGATCTTATGTTCTTCGTGTAACATTTTGATTGATTCCGCTACAAATGCCGTTTCATCTGAAAAATGATTACATTTTCGTATGATGGGGTCAGGTCCCTTGCGTTTGGTGGACTGCGGTGGGATGATCTCCATTCCCTCCACTGTTCCTTGTTTGACTTTGTTTTGCAATTGTGAATTTGCCTGATAAAAAGCCCACGCAAGTTGGATGATTTGAGCAGTATTGCGGTAGTTGATCGACAAGATCTTTGATCTTCCCCGAAAATCTAAGCCAGTATCTTGTGCCAAACTCGATTTGCGTTTAAATATATTTTGCGCCCGATCCTCAACAAGTAATAACGATTGTGTATCTGGATTCAGTACATATGATACTAATTCTAACCATTCGGGTTCAAAATCCTGTCCTTCATCAATCAAAATCGCATCGTATTTTGGCAATACGGCTTCACCGTTCTTGATTTTTGCAAGAAGTTGATCCATGTCGTCAGGCCGCGTCTTCAGTGTTCGCATGAGCCATTGGTGAAAATTATATACTTCGACACGGGTATTTGTTATTCCTGATAAACCATTGGTAGCTTGCTCCGCTAAATCCAATAGGTCTTCTGGTTCTTTCAACATTCGATCAATCAGTTGCTTGAGTGTTTGCGCAAGTGGTATGGCATAACAAAGGACAAGGATTTTCCAATCTGGGTGACCTTTCGCTAACAACTTGGCTCGCATTGCGAGTACAATGGTTTTCCCACTGCCAGCGACCCCGCGAATGATCCGGTGTTTGTCGCCAATGTTCTTGCTTAAATTTTCTTGATGTAAATCCATCGCGCGGATATTATGTAACGATAATAGCAACTGATCTTGATAGTATATTGGTTCCTTGTATTCGGCACTTATACGAACTTCTGGAAATAAATGATAGCGAATAGCCTTGATATCGCTAGCTGACAAAATGTATGGATTGCGTCTGTGCACCGTAAACATGCCCAATAATTTTTCCATAAGCAACTCGGTGGAAAACACATCATCATCAGGGTCAATTTCATCACGACATAAGACAAATCGAGGTTCAATGACGTGATAGAGGTCATTTTTAACAAAATCCACTTGGGTTATTCTCGTGAATATGACGCCAAATCCATATAAAAATTTAAGTGTTCCCTGATATTGGCCTTCCCATGAGAGTAGGTTTTTGTCTTTTTTGAGGTGATTGACGATATGGAAAGCATAGTCTCGCGCTTGCTTGAAAGGACTTTTCACTGTCGTCACTTCACCAGCGCTATTGCGAATTGTCCACTCGTCGTGAGTTAGTGAGTAAAGCGTGTTCTTGGTATAATCTTTAACTTCTAGAACGAGCAACCCTAGATCAGGGCCAATTATCACGAAGTCAGGTCGCTTTCCGATAATCTCCGGTTCATAGTAAACGATGTAGTCACTAGGCAGCGCATCCTTTAGCATCTGAAAGACAAGTCTTTCACCGGCGGTGGCATGGCGCGGAATCGATTCAGGTACGGTATATGCCATGAATGAAGATGACACCCCCTTGAATAATATTTTTTACAATGCATAGCTGTAAATGTCTATCGAAAAAATTCACGGCGATATCAGCATCTAGCGAATGTTGCCTGCACGGATTGGAAGTCCAAAACGTCTGAATGGGGAAGTGTTTTCAAAGACAATATGGTAAAGAACTGAGATAATGTTTCTTTTAAGGTTGCTTCTTCGAAAAAGGAGAAGAAGCGTTTGGGTTCATAGCTGTCGTTTTTCCATATACCCTCGAAGTTGTGCCTTCCATATACCCCCATGTAAAATAAACCGTCTGGACGGAGGATGCGCTGGATTCCAGCTAGTACATTAAGCAGTTCTGTCTTGGGCACATGAAGTAAACTGTTGAGCGCCCAAATGGCGTCGAAGGATTGATCGGGAAAGGTGATCTGCGAATAGTCCATCACATGGGCATCAAGACCCTTGTCCTTACAGAGGGCGACCATATTAGGAGATAGGTCTATGCATGTAACCTCTAAACCGCTGTCCTGAAAAAACTTGGCGTCATGCCCAGGGCCGGCACCGATTTCTAATAGGCGGTGAAGCTTGCGTTTTTGTATGATTTGCAAAAATTCATCGCGCTCTTGAATCTTCCACGGTTGTCTGGCTGCGGCGTCACGTTCCCCAGCTTGGCGATCATACGCAGTAATTAATTGTGCCTTTACTAGATCCAAGTCTATCATCGTTCAACACTCCCATGCCATCTTAGTATACAATAAAGTATACCTATGAATTTCTAAATTGGGGCAATATTGTGTATGTCTTCGATCAAGTTAATTACTTCAAAATTGATAGATGAGTGTTTTCATCATATTGGAGAATCCGATACGATTTATTTGTTGATCTCTTTTGTCATGGAGTCGGGTGTTCGTTTGTTGGTGCCTTATCTACGCGATGCAGCCATGAACGGTGCAGATATAAAGGTGCTTACGGGAGATTATCTTTTTGTCACGCAGCCCGAAGCGTTGGCGTTATTATATCAAATTCATCCAGAAATCGAGATTCGTCTTTGGAATAGTCGGGGAGTGTCATTTCACCCTAAGGCCTATTTATTTCACAAGGTAAGCGGTAATAATGTAGTGATTGTTGGCTCCTCTAATCTATCAAAATCTGCATTGACCACCGGTGTAGAGTGGAATCTGTCTGTTTCTACAACGGATCGTGAAGTCGCCTTTGATATGGCAGTAAATCAATTTTTGCGGATGTTTTATTCAGAACAGACACTACCGATTAATCCTGAATCGATTCGCAATTATCAGTTGGAGTATAGCGAATACCACCTTCACCATCAAGATATGGTGCGAACGTGGATGGAAACAGAAGCTTTATCCACTATGTTCGAGGTTGATGGGCAATTTGGGGAGACTTACTTTGAGGAAAGCAGTAGCGTATACACCCTTGCTGTCGCACCGAGGCCAGTTCAATTGGAGGCACTACAGCAACTGGACATCACAAAAGAGGAGGGTTATGACAAGGCGTTAGTGGTTATGGCTACGGGTTTGGGCAAGACATTTCTAGCGGCCATGTTTGCAAAAGGGTATCAGCGTGTGTTATTTGTCGCGCACCGCGAGGAAATTTTGCATCAAGCTCGGCGTGCATTTCAGGCG
>JAJZCJ010000265.1 GCA_021846145.1 Bacillota bacterium | reverse complement strand
ATCACATGAATGAGTACACGCGTGCGCTCCACATGACGAAGAAATTCATGACCAAGCCCCAGCCCCTCATGCGCGCCCTCAATCAATCCTGGCAAATCAGCCAACACAAATGAACGGCCTTCCCCAAGTGTGACCACGCCAAGATAAGGAGACAGCGTGGTAAAGTGATATGCCGCCACTTTAGGTTGCGCCGCGCTGACCACAGACAAAAGCGTAGATTTTCCCACACTCGGAAAACCAACCAACCCCACATCCGCCAACAACTTTAATTCCAGAATGATCGTACGGGTTACACCAGGTTCCCCTTTTTCCGCCATGTCTGGTGCCTTATTTTTAGAATTGGCAAAACGCACATTGCCCCGACCGCCACGCCCACCCTTTACGATGACCGCACGCGCTCCCGTCTCGGTCAAATCGGCAATTAATTCATTCGTGAACGCATCTCTCACGACAGTGCCAGGCGGAACTTTGACCAAAAGATCTTCCGCATTGGCACCATGTTGATTTTTGTGCCGACCATTTTCCCCGTGGTCTGCCTTAAAATGGCGTTGATAACGAAAGTCCATCAGCGTTCGCAGCCCTTCTTCCACCACGAACACGATATCCCCACCGCGTCCACCATCACCTCCTGCAGGCCCCCCCAAAGGCACATATTTCTCCCTTCGATAAGCCACCATGCCATTGCCACCGTCGCCAGCTTTCACCTCGACTTTTGCCATATCGACAAACATACCAACACTCCTTTATCATCCAAAAAAAGCAAAACCCAGTCGCACACGGCAACTGGGTGATTTCGCCAAACCAAACTTATAGCGCAGTCTCGACCGGCTCACTTGCCGCCACTACCACAGGATAGACACTCACGCGCTTGCGATCACGACCCCAGCGCTCAAACTTGACAACGCCGTCCACCTTTGCAAACAACGTGTCATCGTTGCCACGCCCTACGTTCGTACCCGGATAGATTCTGGTGCCTCTTTGCCGCACTAAAATGCTGCCACCAGTCACTGTTTGTCCATCAGCCCGCTTGACGCCAAGACGTTGAGCATGGCTGTCTCGACCATTACGCGTCGAGGACACTCCTTTTTTATGTGCAAATAACTGTAAATTATAACGCAACATTTTCATAACCTCCCTGTCACTTTTACATTAATCGATGATTTACACGCACGTACTTAGCATGTTCTTTGGCAATACCCGTTAATCCCACACGCAAGCTTTGCGCAAGCCACTGTATCAACTCATCACCCATAACCTCAACGTCCATCAGTCCATCACGAGCTTGATACGAAAGTTCAACGCCACAAAGCGATTCGACACTATTGACAAAGTTAATCGCCAAAGCGGACACTGCAGCGCAAACCACATCTCTACCATACTCACCTGATCCGGCATGGCCTGTAATCAGAAAACGTGTGATTTTACGCGTCTGATCTGGCGCGATCGTCTCAAAAATTTGCGCCTGAATCATAAATTACCCGCGAATTTCTGTGACTTTGACCTTCGTAAAAGGTTGACGATGTCCTTGTTTGCGACGGTAATTCTTCTTGGACTTATATTTAAAAACAATAATTTTCTTGTCTTTGCCGTGCTCTATCACCGTTCCCACTACCTGAGCGCCTTCAATAAGGGGAGCCCCGACTTGGACTTTGCCATCCTTATTTAAAAACAATACCTTATCAAAGGTATACTCAGAACCGGCCTCGACGTCTAACTTCTCAATCATCAGCATCGTGCCTTCAGTAACCTTGTACTGTTTGCCGCCTGTTTCTACAATCGCGTACAATACGCGCACCTCCAACTAATAAACTCGCTGTCTAGGCACAAGCTTCGCTTGTTTAAGCCTATCAACATGCGGTGACATACTACTCGAACACTTTAACACAAATAGTGGCTCTATCGCAAGAGCCTGGTGATCGGCTCCATCCACATACCGTCTTCAAATATCGCTTGTAACAGCTCAGTTTCTGAAATGGCATTCGAGAGTGCCCATGGTTCGTGTGCAAGCGTATGCCTATTTTGCAGATAAATGACATGATATGCCCCGGGGAGAAATTGAGAAGCTACTTTACCGATCCCCATCTCTTCATCAACGATTAGTGTGCGCAATGTTTGCGTCGCAGGTAATTCTCTACGTTTATGATCGAGAAAACGCAGCATATCATAACGGTTCTGGCGATGAAGCGTCACCGCTGACACAAGCAAAAACACACCCAACATCAACATTCCTGCTTCAGGATAACCAAGCCATAGCGCCACGCCACCTAAAGCCACCAACACAACGGAGAGTGCAAATGACATGCGTGTAAGCACCTCCGTAGCGGCCTCAAAACCCCGATTTATCGACAAACCAGCTCTAGCGATCCGGCCACCATCAAGTGGCAGTGCAGGAAGCAGATTGAAAAATAACAATGTAAAATTCATCCCAATAAATGGTTTTGCCACTTCACCTGAAAGCAATCCCAGCATCATCAACAACATGGTCAAAAGCGCCAACACAAGATTGACTAACGGCCCACTGATCGCAATCATTACCTCGTCCCTAGGACTCCACCCTATATGCTTACCGCTCAATCGGGCTACCCCGCCAAACGGATACAACTCAATTGACTCAATCGTATAGCCTAAGCGCACAGCAGCGTAAGCATGACCCATTTCATGCAACAACACCACCGCAAATAATCGGATTACCGTCAAAAAAAAATGACCAAACAGCGCATACACGAGCAAGAGCAGAAAAAGCGGATGCAATCGAATAGAAAAAAATAACTTTCTCACATCATTTTACCGGTTGAAATAGCTGAAGTGGATTGCGATACGCCCCTTTATAAATATAGCCAAAGGTGAGGTCCGTTTTGTCAGCGGCGAGCACCCCTAACATTTGCCCTGATACCACGTACTCTTGGGGTCTGACAAACACAGTACCCAGTTGCGCATAGAATGTTTGTCCGTCACTGCCATGATCAATCACGACAAAGTTGCCATTTGCCTGACTTTCGCTGACTTTCACCACCAGTCCATCTGCCGCAGCCACCACATGAGCACCGTCATGCCCCTGTATGACGACATCAGGATTAACGACAGAAAAGGACCGAATGACTTTCCCCGACAAGGGACGAACAAACGTAATTTTCGGCGTTTGCATCGACAGTACCGTGACGGCCGACGACGGTAGTTTGCCAAAATTTCTAGCGAGTGCAGGCGGCAGTGCAATGGCCGAGTAATCGACTTTCATCGTATCCCTGACGAAACCTTGAATCGTTTGGGCGATCGGTCTGTCACTATGGAAAAACATCCACATGGCAAAAAAAAGCACCATTGCCCCTATCGCCTGCACAAAAAAACGTTGGGTCCAGGGACTCTCAGACGTGTCATTAGCAGTACTGCGAAATCCGCCACGAGTGGATCGGCGGTTGCGCTTTTTACGTGCTTTGGCCGCCATCCGATCAGTGCCATCATTAGAAACGGCGACTTTTGATTGAAACCCTGTCCATGAACGTGGCGAACCATAAAGATCATCATCAGGAGACACAGAATACTCCGGCCGGATTTCCTCTTGTTGTGATTTCATCTGGTAAGGATTCTCCACAAAAAAAGCCCCCTTTGCGCAACAACGAGAAAGCTACTCGTCCCAGACAATTTATGCGTCAAAAAGGGGTTCTATGAACATTACTGTGTACGCTTAGCCCATTCCCATCATTTTTTTCATGCGTTTAAAAAATCCAGCCTGTTCTTGTAAATTCATCAGCGGCACAGGCTCACCCAAAATCCGCCGAGCGATGTTACGATAGGCAAGTGAGGCCTTAGAATCCGGCTTGACCACCGTGGGTTCACCATGGTTGGCATTTTTAATCACTTGCTCATCATCTGGCACAATACCTAATAAGTCCAAAGATAAAACAGAAATAATATCGTCGATATCAAGCATCTCTCCGTTTTTTACCATATGCGGTCGTATGCGATTAATAATTAATTTGGCTGGTGGAATGTTTTCTGCTTCAAGTAACCCGATTACACGATCCGCATCACGAACTGCCGCTTGCTCTGGCGTCGTCACGACAATCGCCTGATCAGCCGCCGTAATCGCCACGCGAAACCCGTGTTCAATGCCAGCAGGACAGTCGATCAACACATAATCAAAATCCGATTTTAAGGAATGTACAATCGCCTGCATCGCAGTCGTACTGAGCGCAAGCTTGTCTTTGGTCTGTGCTGCTGCAATCATATACAGTTGATCAAAGCGCTTATCCTTAATTAGGGCCTGCTCAATTCGACAATTCCCTGTCGCGATGTCGACAATATCAAAAATAATTCGGTTTTCAAGCCCCATCACCACATCCAGATTACGAAGTCCAATATCCGTGTCGACTAGGCATACCTTTTTGCCCAACA
>JAJZCJ010000264.1 GCA_021846145.1 Bacillota bacterium | reverse complement strand
AACATCCTAAGAAAAGTATACCCAAGTGCTTTCACAGGCGAGGGAGTAGCGGGGTGCGTGAAGACCCCAATGGTAGTGAAACTTTACTCCAGAAACCGCCACCTCAACGCATCAGCGTAGGTGGGGGGGATTCATTAGGCATATGTCACTTGACTTGCGAGCCTTAAATATCTTGATCGGAGCAAATGGTTCAGGGAAGTCTAATTTTTTGTCCTTCTTCAAATTACTTAACTACATGTTAACGGAAGCGCTTCAATTACATGTTGAGAGGTCTGGTGGAGCGAATGCTATTTTGCATTACGGCACTAAACAGACTACTCAAATGTCTTGTAACCTCTGGTTTACGACTCAATCCGGACTAAACTACTACCACATGCGACTAGTGTATGGAGCCAACGACGTTTTGATTTTTGCGGATGAGCAAGTTAATTTCGGCCGTACTCATGCTCCGAAGAGACCGCCAATATCTTTAGGTGCAGGTCATAAAGAATCAAAACTTCGTTTAGATGTAGATGTTCCGCAGTCTGCAGTTAAAACTAGTGAAGTGATTAGAAGTCTAATGAGCCAATGGCGATTTTATCAATTTCACGATACTTCTGATGAATCCAGGTTGAAACAACAAGCATCTATTCATGACAACCGCGTTTTAAAAGCCGACGCTGGAAATTTGGCAGCATTTTTGTATATGTTGAAATCCAAATTTCCTATGCATTTTCATAGGATCGTTTCTGTGATCGGGCAGGTTGCTCCATATTTTAGGGATTTTGTACTGGAACCCATGAAACTTAATGGTGAGAGAATTATCTTAGAGTGGAAGGAAAAGAATAGTAACAATATTTTCTCTGCCAGTCAACTTTCTGACGGGACACTGCGTTTTATGGCACTTACTACACTATTAGTGCAACCGGAGCCGCCAGAAATGATAGTTATTGATGAGCCGGAATTGGGTCTACATCCTTACGCAATTAGGACTTTGGCAACACTTATCAAAGAAGCTTCGAGTAGGTCTCAAGTGTTAGTGTCCACACAATCCAATTCGCTGATTAACTATATGAATCCTGAGGATGTAATAGTGGTAGATCGTGAAGATGGACAGTCTACATTTAGGAGATTGAATGGCAACAATTATGGTGGCCCCGTTTGTCAAGACGATTTTTTGACCTGGGCTAAGCTATACCCAGTTATGTCTGTCAACGTACGCTTGCTTTCAGCATTCGCTGATGGCTCATCACCTCCTGGATATGAATATCCCTGTCGTCGCCTCCTATGAGCAAAGCGGAGCCGTTAGGCGGATCGGCGCAGGACAAGCCCGTTAGGGCGCGTCAGTGGGAGCCTTCCCAATGTCCCCTTTAGGCTGTTGCCATGTTGGATGGAACCCTCGGCTTTACAGGAATTGGATCTGATGGCTTCATTCCTTCCAGATAAATTTCCGCTGGTGTATGATACCGCAGCGATTGGTGTGGTCGTTCGTGATTATACTTGTGTATAAATTGTCCAATATTGATCCTCGCTTCACGAGGGCTGGCGTATTCTTTGGTGTATACCTCTTCGTACTTGATTGTTCGCCAAAACCGCTCTGTGAAAATATTGTCTAACGCTCGATTTTTCCCATCCATGCTGATCTGAACGCCTGCATCCTTTAGTAGTTCCGTGTATCGGGAACTGGTGAAATGGCTCCCTTGGTCACTGTTCATGATCGCTGGTTTTGCCGTTTTCAGCGCCTCTTTTGTTGCTTCCAAGACAAACTCCATCTCTAGCGTCTGATCCAGTTGCCAACTCACGATATAGCGGGAGTACCAGTCGATGACCGCCACTAAATAAAGCCATCCGTGCTTGAGGCGAATATACGTGATGTCCACACCGAAAACTTGATTCGGGTGATCGATGGCCAGATTTCGCAGCAAGTAGGGATACACCTTATGCTGCTGGTTGCGTTTGCTCAGGTTTGGGCCTGGGCATACGCCCGCAATTCCCATCTCACGCATGCAGTGCCTTACCCGTTTGCGGTTGATGACCCATCCCTCCCGCCGTAAAATAGCGGTGAGGTAGCGGCTTCCTGAGACGGGTCGAACCGTATAGATTTCGTCAATCCGACGTCGCAGTTGAACTTCTTCTTCCGACGGCTCCACTGGTTTGTAGTACAGGCTTGTCCGATTGATTGTGAGCAATGCCGCCTGTTGAGTGATCGGGAGTGCTGGCAAATCTGGATCTTGCGGCGGCTCCCAATCGATCATCTGCACGCGTTCTGCTCTACTCCACATCGATGCCACTTTTTTTTTTGAGCCATTCGAGTTGGGTAGAGAGTTTCCCAATCTTCGAATAGAGTTCATTGACTTCCTGTTCATGTTGTTTCTTCAAGACTGCCGAACTCTTCTTCTCCTCATCCTCAAATACAGAGGCCAGTTGCTCCAGTGCAGTCTTTTTCCATTTATGAAGCATGCTAAAATGAATGCCGTACTCCGATGAAATCTGACTCACTGTTTTCTCCTCTTTGAGGAGTTCTAACACAACTTGTGCTTTGAATGATGCCGTATAGTGTTTTCTCATAGGCTAATTATAGCTTACATGACCCCTTTCAAACTGTTTAGTTTCTTGGGTCCACTATAGTGCGGGGAAGACGGGAAAGTCAATCACTTTTGTCACACCTTATGAAGAAAAATTCTTATCAGCTATCGAAGATTTCATCGGGTTTGAGATCCAGCGGGTGGATTTTCCTTCCAAAGAAGAAGTGGCCAAAAAGAGTGCTGCGTTTGAAAAGAAAATAAATGCGCTACCGATTATCAAAAAGAACAAGAATGAACGATTAAACGAAAAAATCTTAAAGTTATATTTTAATGGTGGCAAGAAAAAGAAGATCAGAGCCGTAGATTTTGTGGGCACGATTGCCAAAATTGAAGGTGTAACAGCGGAAGACATTGGAATTATCACGATACAGGACAATGTTTCCTATGTTGATATTTTAAATGGCAAAGGGCCGATGGTGCTCAATGCGATGAAGAATACGACGATCAAAGGAAAGCTATTAAAGGTTCATCCGGCTATTGAGCAATAAGTGCAGCGTGCTTCTTTGTCTGACGACATTGCCACTAGCCAGCGATGACGGCAATCAATGTATCCAGACGCCGTTTTACGACATGGGGGAGTGGTATAATTTATCGACCCAGAGGACGACGTGGAGGAGGAATTCAGATGGATCAAAAAATTCGTAACAAACGTGATCGAATTTACGAGATCGCTGACAAATACAAGGCGAAAAACATACGAGTTTTTGGATCACAATCACGTGGTGAAGAGCGGGAGGACAGCGACCTTGATTTATTGGTCGAGTTCGAGAATCCCAACCTATTGGATCGAATCGGAATGAAATATGAGCTAGAGGATGAGTTAGGGATGCCCGTCGACGTATTGACGGATGAATCGCTACACCCACTCTTGCGAAATGAAATTCTTCGCGAGGCTCAAACGCTATGAAAAATAATGACAAATTGTATTTACAGGATATGTTGACGGCCATCGAAAAAATTCAATCTTACGTCGAATCAGGTGACGTTTCGTTTTTTAAATCCCCACTGATTCAGGATGCGGTGATTCGTAACTTGGAAATTATTGGCGAAGCGACAAAAAGGTTATCCATCACCTTGCGTGATGAGAACTCAGACGTTCCATGGAGAAAAATCGCGGGTCTTCGAGATATTCTTATCCACGATTATGATCGCGTGGGTATGCAGGAAGTGTGGTCAGTGGTGAAAAGAGATTTGCCGCCGTTACAACTATCGGTTCAGGACATTTTGTTGCGTCTGTAAAAGATTATCGGTCCGATTCAAGTCTTGCTTATGTGATAATATTGTAAACAAGGTTGTGGGGGAGATTCCGTGTTTTGGCAGGAGGTGCGGGAACGATTTGCAAACCAATGGGTGCGCCTTGAAGTGATGAAGGCTCATATCTCGGAAGGTAACCGTTACATTGACGAGGTAGTGGTTGTTGATCGATTTGACGATTCAACGGCGGCGATGCATCAATATAGTGAATTGCGCAAACAGGATCCTCACCTATTATTTTCGTGGACTGAAACTGGTATTGGGAAAATTGGAGTTTATATAGATGGAGGATTTAGTAATTAATGTAGAGAATATGCAAGTCTATCATAGGCAAAGAGAGTACCCCCACCTCTACGCATCAGCGAAGGTGGGGGATGAATCGCCAAAACGGCTGAAAAACTGGTCCTTTTTTGTAATGAAAGTGTTACGATCAGAGCAAGTGAGGTGAATTCGCTTGGAGGATCAAGCATCAAATTACCGCGCATACCAGATTCGCGTGAAGAAAGGCCATCGGTTGTACGACTACTTTTTCGAACAAAGTCGTCTTGCGACAAACTTGTATAATCACGCCAACTT
>JAJZCJ010000263.1 GCA_021846145.1 Bacillota bacterium | reverse complement strand
AGATGGCTATGCTGGATACAACGGTGTTCCGGATGTCACCCTAGTGGGGTGTTTTGCTCATGCGCGCAGGCGGTTTGACGAAGCCGTCAAGTCCCTGCCCGTAGAGAAGCGAAAGACGGCCACTGCGGCGAAAGAGGGGTTGGATTACTGCAATCGGTTGTACGCTATTGAGCGGGATCTGAGAGACGCGACGCAGGAAGCACGCCATGAAGGTCGTCAGGCAAGAAGCCGACCGGTGCTGGAACAATTTCAGAGCTGGCTGTTGACGCAAAGAGACCAAGTGCTACCAAAGAGCGCCTTGGGAGAAGCCATCGCCTACAGCCTCAACCAGTGGAACAAGCTAGAAGCCTATAGCCTAGATGGACGACTGGAAATCGATAACAATCGAAGTGAACGATCAATTAAACCATTTGTTCTGGGGAGAAAGGCATGGCTATTTGCCAATACGCCTAAAGGGGCAACCGCTAGTGCGACGATTTATAGCCTGGTGGAAACAGCAAAGGAGAATGGGTTAAATCCATTGGTCTATTTTCGGTATGTGTTTGAGCAGCTACCCAATGTTGATATGGGAGATCCGACGGTGATCGATCGCTTTTTGCCATGGTCTGAAACAGTACCAGATGACATCAAACATTCACCCAGAAAAGGAAAGTCAAAATAGCTTCGGAAAATATGACCTCGCCGATAATCCAGTGATTCGGCGGGGTTTTTAGTATCCAAAACTTATTAGGCATCAGGCAGACGTGTAACGAGTTTGACGCTTACGTAGCTTCCAAGACTCCTTCATTGATCACGCCCGCTTTGAGCAATGTTTCGGATTGACCTTAATGAATCGGCGATCATGGATATCTCTGCGCATAATAGTGAGCAAAATCTCATGGTTCTCGGGTCAGGTTTGATCGATTCTCGCCCCCGTTGAATAAACCACGGTTTCATTTACCGAATTAGTTATATGTAAATTTGAAATAATCCCAAAAAAGCTTGCTGTAGCTCTGGAATTGCGTCCGATAATTTCTCAATATTAACCTGTTCTCTTTCCCGATTGACTAGTATCTCTTCGGCTCTATATCCTAATCCGATATGTTCAAATCGAATTACGAAGATACAAAATCCCGTCCAGCTATGATGGAAATATGCGGAATTACATTTGGTATATACGAACCATTTTTCGACCATATCTATCGGATAAAAACCGTATTTTAGACGACGCATAGCTTCTTCTCTGATTGAAAACGAGAATCTGAGAAGTTCGTATTGGCGAGGAATTGTGCGCAGGTTGGGCCAACTATGCTGACTTGTCGGTGGTTTATTCAATGCGATCTTAATGCAACGCTTAGCGTTCTCGAACTGATTTGGATAATGCCTATATCGGGACAAATGTGGTGTTTCCACTATCGTTCGTTTGTGGAACTGGCGAGTGGTGATTGTTGAAATATATTGAAACATACCGTGCTACAATAGCAGTACGGAGGTGTACGAAAGAATGCGTATGTATCAAGTGGTACTGACCCCTGATCGCGAAGATGGAGGGTACGTTGTGACCGTGCCTAGTCTACCCGGCTGTATTTCAGAGGGAGATACTGTCGAGGAAGCATTGGTAAACGCAAAAGAAGCGATATCTGTATACCTTGATTATTTAAAAGACAAAGGTGAACCCATCGATGATGTACAAACTTCAATCGTGGCGACGGTAGGAGTAGATTAAATGCCGCACTTACCGATACTGAATGCGAGGGAAGTTCTGGCTGCATTAAATCATGCTGGTTTTGAACAAAAACGTCAGAATGGTTCTCATATTGTTTTGGAGCATCATGTTACTATGCGTGCAGTTGTCGTCCCTAACCACAACCCAATCAAGCGTGGCACTCTTCACTCGATCATCCATCAATCCGGGTTGACGGTGAAAGAGTTTCTTGAACTTCTGTAAGTATTCTCGGACAAATTCTAAATCATTAATCGGTATGTTTACGTGGTGTACTGCCAAAATTGGAATATCAAGAGCTGGACAACGATGTGCTCGGCCAACTGCTTCGCACGCAGTTTGCGGACCAAAAGGCTAATGACGGTGGCGAATTTTTACTCCCGTCTTGCTGGTCTCACTCATCGCCTATGTGCATCAGCCTAAGCGATAAATCATGGTTTTTGGCTTTTCACCCAGAAGCTCTTATTCCATTTTGTGGGTTGAAAATGAACTGGAATTTTACAGCGACGTGTGCGCCCACACGTTGTGAGTAGTGTTGACCATCTTTACCTCGTTCCCCATTCCGTATTACTTTGATAATCGTTATAACCTGTTGCTGTATGCTAACTATCGTAAGAATAGAGAGGGAACACGTGACGATCTAGAAATCACCGTGAACGGAGAGTGAAGGTGAAATTGTGTTACGCAAAGCCCCTACATTACCGCAGGATCATGAGCCACGATTCTTTGAAGGTTTGAAAGATCGATGATTACATTCCTATCCGATGGGGAAGTGATCGCAATCAATCTTTATGTGATCCGGGAATTTTTGCTGGGTGATAGGCTGGCGCTAATTTTTCGAATTTACTGAATTCCACGGCAAATCGGCTAAAACAATCCCCCTTTGCAGAAGAGGCCTACCCATCAATTTTCGAGAAGGCGGCAGAGCTGTTTGAGGCGCTGGCACAAAATCATGCTTTTCATAATGCCAACAAGCGTACAGCATTGCTATTTTGGGATCCACACTCGGAATTATGGAAGCTTGCAATTAAGCTGTGGAACGAAACGTGGATAACAGTAGTATGTTGGGTCACCTATCATTTGATGTCGATGTTTTCTTTAGTAGGCAATTATGATACGCTGAAGGAAAGTTATTCTGGTGATAAAGGGTGATGAGATGAATATTTCGCAGCTTTCGACCAATCAAACCTTACTGCAGCTGTTACAGTATCAGGGGCAAACGTCATCGGCCTATCCCACAATGTCGACAACACAGATGATAACTGGCAATTCTTCAAGTACGACAGCTGGTTTAATTGATAGTGTGGGTTATTCCATACCAGGTAGCAACACGTTGAATGGTTTATTAGCAAACGCTAATTCTAGCCAATCGAACTTAAATAGTTTGTTTAATCAACTGGCTTAAGTGATAATTATCCAAATTCGCATTGGTTTCAGTCGGGTACCATTGAAAAAAATCTTTCTCACCGAGACTATCCCTAAGTCATGGAAATAATTTGGAGATAGTCCCGTTTTCAATATGTTCGCTGTGGTTATTGTGCTGATCGTTTCCGCCGCCCAGAATGTCCGGAAGTTGACGTGGGTACCTGTCCAAGCTTTGATGGAAACAGTAACCATTATAGCAGATTTTCAACTCTTCCCAAGTGAACATTCAGGTATTGTTGGCATCCGAGCAAGACATCAAAGAGGGGCGCACTAATACCACCAAGGAAGCGATTGAGTTCATCATTTATTACCTCACGGTCAGACTTCGTCTATGCTTCGCTCTTTGTACCCCATCGCTTGGTATCCCTTGAGCCGCTTCTGATACATTCTCGCGAGCATGGATACATGCTTATCCACGTAATCATAAATTTGGACTTCCTGCTTCGGCTCATATAACCGGTGAAGCCGTCCAGCGTATTGCTGTAATGTTCCCTTCCACGAAATTGGCAGGGCAAGAAATAAAGTATCGAGACGAGCATCATCAAAGCCTTCTCCAACAAATCGTCCAGTGGCCAGAATCAAGCGCTCCGCATCTTTCGGAATAGATTGAATGCGCTCTTGTGTGGCTTGTCGTTGCTTCTTACCCATACCGCCGCGAAGTACAATGATGTTCTTGGCAAAGCCCTTTAGTCTATTTTCAAAGTATTCCAAATGAGCAATACGATCCGTTAGTAGGATCGGCGACCTCCCCCTCTCCAAGGCCATCAACAAGTCGTCGAAAATCATATCGTTTCGAGATTCGTCCTGTGACATAAGCGCGTACAGTTGTTGGATTGGAATTTCGCCATCTGCATCTGGTAGCTTGAAATCGGTGTGTCTTGGGATGACAATCTGCTGAAAAGGCCGCGTCTTCGCTTGCATCTTAGCGTCTGTTTTGAAACGAACTGAGCCACACTGCATAAGGACGATTGGGTGCTTTCCATCTTTGCGCGTTAATGTCGCGGTCAACCCAAGCACATATTTTGCTTTCACTCTTTTCAAGACATGTTCAAAACTGACTGCTGAAACGTGATGACATTCGTCCACGATAATGTGTCCATATTCTGTGACAAAGGCCTTGACCTCTTTATTTACATAGATACTCTGGAACAGAGCAATGTCAATCCACCCGGTTCGTTTCTGTTTTCCACCGCCGATGATCCCGATTTTATTCTTGGGAACGTTTAGAAATACTGACAGGCGCTCCAGCCACTGTTCCATCAGTTGCGTTTTA
>JAJZCJ010000262.1 GCA_021846145.1 Bacillota bacterium | reverse complement strand
CACTTTCTTTTTGATATTCATTCCATAGTTTATCCAACCCTAGTTCTTTATGGGCAATAACCACTCCGACATTATCGATAAGACTATTCTCTTCATCCCTGGGAATTCGTCTTAATATTCTCCCAATAAACTGTGCGTACGGCGCCAACCCTCTATATGGTCTAAAGATAGCAGCTACCGAAAGATACGGGTGGTCGTACCCCTCCCCCAACATGGCAACATGTATTGCCACTTCCACTTGATGGCTTTCGATCCTTCGTAGCTCTTCCTTTCTTAAATCTTTTGAAAGCCCGCTATGAACCATCGAAGTTCTCAAGCCTTCTGCCTCGTAAAGCTTTTTTACTTTATTGGCGTGTTCTATGTTGCAACATACAGCAATAATTTTATGCGGAACATTGCTTGATTGGCGTCGCTCATTGAGGGCTTGAACACTCGCCTGGACAATTTGTTGATTGCATTCCGTTGATAGTGCAACGCTTTTCGAAATGAAATCTTCATCTTTGATCCCCAAAGAGCGAATTTCATCCAATGTATATAGATGATCATTGTTGCCGATCGACATATAAATTTGATCTGGAATTAAAACGAAGTTTTTTAGTAGCTTCACAATCCCATCCGCCATCGCTTCACCCAAGCGATAATTGATTAGGATTTTCCCTTCAATTGGTTTTTGGTCAGTTCGAAACGGGGTTCCTGTTACTTTGATTACTTTTGCGTCATTAAAATAGTCCAGAGCACCTTGCCAAGTATCGGCTGGTGAATGGTGGGCTTCATCAATGATGATCATATCGAAAAAATCGGGCGCCACTTTCTTTAACAAAGAGTTGCGCGCATGCTGACTTAGCTTGTGAACGTTTAATATAACTATGTTAGCGTCTACTAGCTCATTAAGATGGCTATCTTTATCATACTCAGTAACAATAGGCAATTCATCATATTCTTCGAATACATTTTGCTTCATCCAAAAATTGTCTGGTTCAGATGAATCTAGTGAATCAAGAACATGATCCTTGATGACTAACTGAGGTGTAATAACTAATATCCGCCCTTGGCTGATCCCGAATGGCGCAATTGCGATAACTCCTGTTTTCCCAGCTCCCGTTGGAAGTATACAGACAGCATGTTCTTTACTCTTAACCTCGACAAAATGCTCATATAGCCTTACGTACGAAATGATTTGAGCCTTACGTAGCATGGGGTTGTCTAAAATAAAAGGTTCTGAATTCATAAAATAATTTATATCAAATGACAACGCGTTCCCTCCTGCAATCATATTAACAGAACCTGATAGGCGAATCAGGCTCGTCCAATTTGAATCGCCCTCAATTTAACACATACCCCATGCAAATATTGTCGAATTTTGTAGATGACTATGATTTTAGAGAATTTTTTTTCGAACAATATCTGTGTTAATTCTACGCCTTTATCCAATAGTTTTCGAATTACATCGAGCGGTAATAAAACGGGACAACCTTTTCATGAGCCCGGCTTTTCTATCGTGAGGTTTCAACATCCTTTATGGCTCTATATAAAGTGGCTCTACTGATTTTTGTAATCTCGCAGATTTCGTTGACGGTCATCTTGTTCTCGAAACGTTCAGAAAACAATTTTAATGCGTGCTGTAACCCTTTGTGATATCCGGTATAGGTTTGTGGTCTCCCCTTATAAACTCCGCGATCCTTCGCTACCGCAATCCCTTCCAACTGACGTTCGTGAATCATATCGGCCTCGAACTCCGCGATCCCAGCTAATACCGTAATCATTAACTTGCCGATTGGAGTCGACGTATTGACCACGTCTCCGCCCATATTGAGTACAACCAGAGAGACGCCTTTTTGGTTCAAAGCTTCGATCGTTGCAAGAGCATCTCTTGTACTACGGGCAAAGCGGTCTAGTTTGGTCACCACGATTGAATCACCTTGCGCCACGACTTCCAGTAATTTTTGAAATTGAGGGCGTTGCAAAGTGCGACCGCTCACTTTTTCCCTGAAGATTCTCTCGCAGCCGTATTCTTTCAAAGTCTGTACTTGCGTTTCCAGTGACTGACTGGTCGAACTGACCCTGCTGTATCCAAAAACCACCATTCGCACCTCGATTCTAGCAATATTTTTGAGACATGTAAATGAGACACTCTGAAGGCTTGAAAACACTGCCTTGCTAAATTGTCTCAAGAGGGTAAACCCTATTGATACATACAAAGTTACTTTGTTTTATCCCCCATTCTTGACACGTATTATTTATACGTGTTACTGTATTTTTGTCGGGAGGTGATCATGTGATACGATACACGGCTAAAGAGGTGATAAAACTCCTCGAACAAGATGGCTGGCAATTAGTCGGCCAAAAAGGAAGCCACAAACACTTTCGCCACCAGACAAAGCCTGGAAAAGTTCAAGTCCCTGATCACGGATCACAAACCATAAAACCAAAAACAGCAAGTTCAATCCTAAAGCAAGCAGGACTCAAATGAACCCTCGAAAGGAGCTAGGCTGATGGATAAATATATTTTTCCCTCCATCTTTGATCCTGCGGAAGACGGGGATGCTGGATACACCGTCACGTTCCCTGATTTACCCGGTTGCATTACTGAAGGAGACACAGTCGAAGAAGCCACGTCAATGGCACGCGAAGCTTTGGAACTGTGGCTATGGGACGCTGAACAACACGGTGAATCAATCCCTGTTCCGTCTTTACCGCAGAACGTCGTCGTTCCAAAAGGTGCGTTTATCGTGTTCATCACAGCATGGATGGATGATGTACGTGACGAGATGGCGAATAAAGCCATCAAAAAAACGCTCACCATTCCCAAATGGTTAAACGATGAAGCCGAGCGCTATCATGTGAACTTCTCTCAAGTGCTGCAAATTGCTTTAAAGGAACGATTAGGAATTGCTGTGAGCGACAAATTTGTCCAGTCAACAGACAACGGAATACACCAAAATCCTAACTAAACTCACTTTACAAGCCGGGCCGCAATGGACTCCTTCAAAATAGTCCATAATGAAAGGCCAAACGATATCGAGTGGCCTTTCATTCACCCGCATAATGCGAACGCCATTGTATTTTCCGTTATCTGTGTAAATTTTCTGCATCTGTCCAAAATTCTTCGTCGGTTTCCACACGTATTCTTACACTTGTCTCGAATTTGTCCTTTTCTACTGCCAAAACCTCAGCCGTCATTCCATGCGTTACTTGATCGCCGACTTCAAACTTTGGGTATCTTCACCAGGAAGGAGGAAAAATTCTCATGTCAACAAAGAAGAATAGATATATATTTCCTGCCATTTTCGATTTTGCCGAAGATGGCATTTCAGTCGAATTTCCGGATCTCCTTGGATGCCTTACTTGTGGTGACACTCAAGAAGAAGCTTGGCGCATGGCAAAGGAGGCGATGGCTTTGCACCTGTATGGGATGGAAGAAGAAAATTTGCCTATCCCAGAGCCCTCCCCTATCTCGAATTTAAAAACAAAACGAAACCAAGTCATCGTATTGATGGAGGCATTCATGCCTGGGTTCCGTCGAGAAATGGAACAACAATTGATGAAGAAAATCTTAACCATACCTAAGTGGCTCAATAAAATGGCCGAGGACGAAAACGTCAACTTCTCTCAAATACTTCAAGATGCGCTGAAACAACGGCTGGGTATTAACGAACACGAACATCAGTGATTCATCACCCGGCAGAAGGATGCAGGGCTTTAAATTGGCAAGCCTTGCATCCTTATTTTCACTACCGTGCCAACCCCGGATGAAGCCACCGGACATACTCACGCCGCACGTACACCGTGGCATACGTATCATGGAACTCCGGCACCCATACTGACGGCAACAGCTTTACTTCATTGTCCACAAGTGAGCCGTTGCGAACCAGAATATACCGCATTCTCGCGTAACCCCACGCTCTGGTGAGCGGCAATTGCCCAGTGTCCACTCGCATGACATTCATGGTTAAATTCGGCTCTGTTTTTGGCGAAATAATGCCCGCCCACACATCTTGCTGACTTTCCAGATAATTGTGATCGCCCCAGAGCGACAATTCGTCTGAATACTGCATGGGCTCATACCCGATATAGCCCAGCACCTTTGCGTGTTTCGCCACATAGTGAAGCGCCGCATTGTCAACGACCGACGAGTTTTGAAACGCATGGACGTTCGGCTGGATCCATGGGAACAGCACGACCAGCATTGTGACCGCAATCGGCATTGCCCAGTTTGCAAAGCGGCGGGTAATTACAAACGATTCTCGATCCAACACCACCAATTCCCGAAGCCCTGACATTTTGATTGAGAAAATATTCTCCAACCGGAAGTCGGACATGAACCACAGCACCCATATCGTATAAAACGGCAAATTTCTCATGGAATGCAGGGCAAACAGTCCAAGCAGTACAAGAATCAATCGATCCACTTTTTTCA
>JAJZCJ010000261.1 GCA_021846145.1 Bacillota bacterium | reverse complement strand
AAGGGGAAGCGCTGGAAGCGACATGGAAATACCTGATGATTTGTAGTGCGGGGATTGCTTTTGCGCTCTTAGGCGTGATTATTCTCTATGCTTCATCGATTGAGAAGCATGGGGCAAGCAATCAAGTGCTGAATTGGACTATTTTATCTAATTCCCACTTAATGCTGCAACCTGATCTCGTCGCCTTGGCGTTCGTATTTATCATGGTGGGATTTGGAACGAAAGTAGGGCTTGCCCCCATGCATTTTTGGCTACCAGACGCACATAGCCAAGCGCCATCCCCCGTAAGTGCTTTGTTATCTGGCGTGTTACTAAATTGTGCGATGTTGGGGCTCATTCGATTTGGTATTGTTGCCGAAAACACGATTCATGGCGCATTGATTCAACATTTATTTATTGGCTTTGGGTTGCTGTCTGTGTTTGTCGCGTTTCCATTTATTCTGGTGCAACAAGATTTTAAGCGCATGTTGGCGTTTTCCACGGTCGAGCACATGGGCATTATTGCAGTGGCACTTGGTATCGGTGGTACGCTAGGGTATTCTGCGGCACTGCTGCAAATGCTGAATCATTCGATGGGGAAATCAATGCTGTTCCTGTCTGCTGGGAACGTCAATCAGAAATATAAAACTAAGCAAATGACGAGAGTGGTGGGATTACTTCGCATGATGCCCTTTACGGGGCTTGTGTTTCTAATTGGGATGCTTGCGATTACAGGCGTCCCACCATTCAATATTTTTACCAGTGAGTTCACGATTTTTGTGGCGGGATTCCAACAAGGACATGTTGTGGTAACAAGCATTCTGATTTTCCTAATCGCGCTCATTTTTGCCGCGATGATTTTCCATGTGATTAAAATGGTCTTTGGTGTGGACGATCGCGAACGACTGACAGTGGGCGAGGTTAGTAAGTGGACTGCCATCCCGCTCCTCTTGCCATTGTCATTTGTGGTGGTGTTGGGCTTATATATTCCGCACGTGCTGTTCCAACTGATTCATCATGCCGCATTAATTATGGTGGGAGGTGGTCATGTATGAACACTGTGTGCATGATTGTTGAACCGCACGAGCTACCAAAAGCGTGTCATGAGGTGATCAATAAGCAGGGCCGTTTTATTACGATGGTGGCGACGGACGAATCTGAATTTGGCATCAATCGATTTGTGATTCGTTATATTTTTGCCCGTGAGGGACAATCAGAGTTGCTGATCATTGAGAGTGTGATTCCGGACAGTGATCCCACCTATCCATCGGTGACGGCTGTGCTTCCAGCCGCTTCTTGGGCGGAGCGTGAAGCGTACGATCTTTTTGGGATCACTCCCGTGGGGCATCCTGACTTGCGCCGCTTAGTACTTCATGAAGATTGGCCAGAAGGAGTCTATCCGCTGCGCAAGGACTATCCGTTGACAAAATCTCAACCACGGGATGCAGCGCGCGTTTGGACCTATCCTAAAGTACAAGGGGATGGCGTCTTTGAAGTTCCTGTTGGCCCTATTCACGCAGGTGTGATTGAGCCTGGCCATTTTCGTTTTCAAGTGATGGGCGATTCGGTGCTGCATTTAGAAGCGAAGTTATTCTACACGCATCGGGGCATTGAAAAACGCAGTGAAGGAATGAGCGTAAATAAAGGGTTATTCCTTGCTGAGCGGATCTGTGGGGTGTGTAGTACGTCTCATGCGTTGTCTTATGTACAGGCGATTGAAAGTATTGCAGGCGCGAAAATTCCCAAACGCGCGGCTTATTTGCGCGTACTGTTTGCAGAAATGGAACGGGTATATAACCATGTAGGCGATATCGGCAATCTGTGTGCTGGAATTGGGTACGCCTATGGTATTAATCATGGCGCGCGCTTAAAAGAACAGCTGATGCAATTAAATGACTGGGTGACAGATCATCGATTTCTTAGAGGTTCGATTGCGCTTGGCGGTGTGGCAAAAGACATCACTACGGAGCAGTTAGAGCATATAAAAGTCACGTTAAAGCAAGTAGATAAGGCGCTAAATGAGATGGTGGAACAAATCTTATTGCAAGATATTGTAGTGAATCGATTTTCAAATACGGGTGTTTTAGCTGAGCAAGTCGTTCGTGACCTGTCTGCAGTAGGGCCGACAGCGCGAGCTTCTCATTATGATCTCGACGTGCGTCGAGATTTGCCGTATGCAGCATATTCGGAGTTGTCCTTTGCTGTGCCAATTATGACGGAGGGCGATGTGATGGCTCGATTTCAGCAAAGATTTCTCGAAGTAGAGCAATCCTTTCAATTAATTAATCAAGTCATTGAAAATATTCCAGTGGGAGATATTTTTGTTCCGATTGGAGATTTACCTGCTCATGAGTTTGGAATTGGCATTACGGAATCACCCCGTGGAGAAAATATGCATTTTGTCATGACGGGCAACAATAACACGATCTATCGCTACCGCGTGCGTTCCGCATCCTATGCGAACTGGCCCGCTGTGCCAATCAGTGTGCCGGGCAATATTGTTCCCGATTTTCCGCTCATTAATAAGAGTTTTGAACTCTGTTATGCATGCTGTGATCGTTAGTTTGTCCGCACATTTTTGATCATAGGGGGCGATAAGATTGATTGGTGTGATCAAAAGACTCTGGAAACATGGGTTTGGTACAATACCAAAATATGAACTTAAGCGCGTGTTTGATCGTGGGAAACTAGTGTTGGATGTCACAAAGTGTACGTCTTGTGGAGACTGTGTTGTGCAATGTCCTACTGAGGCATTATCGTTGCATCGTGATGAAAGCGGGATGTGGTTTTCTATTGCACAGGGAGCGTGTATTAATTGTCGTGTGTGCAGAGAAGTTTGTCCCACAAATGCATTGTCAATTGCGAATGAACCGCTGTACAGTGTCCGGAAACGCGATCAACTCGATGATCATTACAGGCTTTAGTCAAACAGTGAAGTATTAAAGGGGGTGGGAACGTGCGCGCAATAGAAGAAAATTTATCAGAAACAATCAATCATGTGTTTCGGCGTTCTCTGCACATTCGTCATCTCGACGCAGGCTCGTGCAATGGTTGTGATTTTGAGACGATGGCGCTGATGAATCCGATTTATGATATTTCGCGGTTTGGCATTGATTTTGTGGCGTCACCTCGTCATGCAGATATGCTGCTCGTGACAGGAGGCGTGACTCGGAATTTGGAGGAAGCGGTGCGAAAAACATTGGATGCGGTGAGTAGTCCGAAAATGTTGGTGGCTGTTGGTGCTTGTGCATGCACGGGGGGGATCGTCGGAAGCACGTATGCCAATTTAGGAGGCGTCGACAAAATGTTTCCTGTGTCGGTGTATGTACCAGGTTGTCCGCCGCGTCCGCAAGCAATTCTGGAAGGAATTTTACATGCCATTGAACGGTTACATGAATTTGATTCTGCAAATAAAGGGAGTGATGCATATGCCACAAGAACTCCAAACGTTTAAGGCGGATTTTTTTAAGGCACTGTCCAATCCGCTTCGCATCCGGATTTTAGAACTGCTACGCGAGGGAGACAAATATGTGCATGAATTGCAAGCACATATGGGGGTAGACAGTGCAGTGGTTTCTCAGCAACTTGCGATATTAAGGAGTAAGAATATTGTCATGGGGGTAAAAGCGGGAACAAAGGTAATGTATTCGGTGCGTGATCCCTTGCTTTTTGATTTATTGGATATTGCCAAACGGATTTTTAACAACAGCTTAAATGATACGATCCAAATGCTCCAAGACATGAACAACAGTTAACCGCAGCAAATAAAACAACAATGGCATGTGCCACATTAAATAAATTCGATATCTTAATCAGCTAACGGGCTAGCGACAAAATAACTTTGAAAAAAATGTGCTTGATTCTGACGTAACGTTAGGTTGTAAAGTGTGGATGCCGGCAAAACTTTGCATTAGAAATGAGGGGATGATTGCGGACGAGAAAGTCTGGAAAGTAGGGGAGTTGGCGAAGTTGACTGGAATTACGGTATGAACACTTTTCACCATTATGATCAACTTGAGTTGCTTTCGCCTTCGCGGCATTCGGATGCGTGACACAGGCTCTATACCGAAGCGGATATAGCCAGGTTGCAACAAATCATGACACTCGATGCCGCTCAATTTCGCTGGTCGTGTATACGGGGTATGGACTCATCGTAAGTTTCGGAATTGTAGTGGGAATGGCGTGAAGAGTAGTACAGGAGGAACGCACATTGCTTCTAGAACTACCTGTCTATGACGAGTATATATCAAAGGAGCAAACAAGTATAGAGTGATGCAAATCGCGTGATAATCTTGTAAATTAAAGTAGATAAAAATGGTAAATCGGAGGTGTACTATGAGCCTTTTTCGCTGTTCTTGGAGCCCATTGTGGGTGCGGGTGATCTAACCATCGAAAAATAACTTTCCCCCATCCATTTGCTGATAAGGCCTGATAAATCAAGGCTG
>JAJZCJ010000260.1 GCA_021846145.1 Bacillota bacterium | reverse complement strand
TCAAACTAAAAGAAGCTCCGTGTTTACATACCTGCTCTTTTATCTTTTCAATTTCCGGGAATCTCATTAAGGTCACCTGTTCTAACACATTACCCGCCGCATCTGCCACTCGTTGCAACGATCCATCCTGCAACGCTGCAATCATCAACTGCGCCTTGGGATGCTCCGTAATCTCATCCAATTTCAAATCTGCATAAATCTCCGCTGTAGACACCGCAATTGGCGGCTTAGCCAATACCACCCAATAAGTAGGGTGTAACGGTAATGACTCCACCCACTCTCCTCGACCACGCACAATGGCCGTTCCGCCAATAATACAAAATGGGACATCAGAACCCACTTGTGCTCCCAAGGCACTAATTTCCGAAATTGACAACTTCATATTCCAAAGCTGATTTAACCCCCGAAGTACTGCCGCAGCATCAGAGGAACCACCTGCCAATCCTGCAGCCACAGGAATGCGCTTGTCAATATCAATGTGCACACCTTTTTTAATGCCGTATAGGTGTCGAAAAACTTGGGCTGCTTTATACGCTAAATTTCTATCATCGACTGGTAAAAAGGGCACATTGATAGTAAGCGATAATTCCCCATCATCTCGCGGATAAAGCGTAATATAGTCGCTTAAATCAACCGTTTGCATGACAGATTCTAATTCGTGATAGCCATCATTACGCTTGTACCGCACATCAAGGGTGAGATTGATTTTCGCCCTAGCCCTTTCATAAATCATCCCATCACCCCCTTTGTTCATTTTACATGAATGCAATCAAAAATAGCACGAAATCCCCGCAAATCATTGCGGGGATCCCAAAATGACAAGTTTGATTTACCGTGCCTGAATAATTTCACGACTCACCTGCATCAAACTAATTTCTTGACCGCCATGATTCTCTATCATCTTGACTAAAGGTGCCAGTTTTTCGAAAAACATAACCAGCACCTCGTGATGACTAAACTTGTCCAATGCATACGCAAGCGAATCCAATTCATTTAACACCTTCGTCACCGCTACATCCGGACGTTCGCGAACGACTGCATTGGCAATCAAATTAGCTAGTTCTCCCTGCCTACGGCCCCGCAAATCTACATCTTCTCTAACAACAATAGGGGAAAAATAGTGCGCCGCCATTCGCGCAGCGTCTTCAATCACAGTGTCATTACGATCCCCTGGATAACCGATAATCGCCGGCACTGAATTGATTGCCCATTTTTTAACCATATTCCCAATTGCTTTCATCCCGTCTTCATTATGCCCGTAATCGAGAATGACTTTTAATCCCGATGGCATTTGATACATCTGAACACGCCCTGGATTGTGCACTAATGGATGAAAACTATTAACAGCTGACTTGCAAATGGCCCTAGACACCCCCAGTTGCCTTGCCGCGGCAATCGCACAAAGTAAATTGTAAATATGAAATTCAGCAGTACCGTGAATCGTTAGCGGAATATCTTGAATTTTTGCAATCGGCCATAAGAGCGACCCTGCGCCCTCCATTAGCCAACCATTACTTGTAAAAAAGGCTTGACCACCCTCTTTTAAATGAATATTCACGATGGCATTGTCTTCTTCTTTACTTATCCACACAATCCGTGTTTTTATCCGCGCTGCCAGTTTTACAAGTTCCTTATCATCAGCATTCAACACCACCGTTCCACCTTCACGAACACATTCTGCTATCAGTGATTTAACGTGAACAATGTCGTCGATAGTCTTGAGTCCGTCTTGCCCAATATGATCACTTGTAACGTTGGTCAGCACCGCCACATCCGCCAAATCGTAACCCAAACCTTCGCGCAGGATTCCACCCCTCGCTGTTTCTAACACCGCCACATCCACGGTAGGGTCAGACAGCACCATGTGCGCACTTCTTGGACCTGAGGCGTCTCCTGACCAAATTTTCTGATCACCGATTATCACCCCATCTGTGGTTGTCATTCCCACTACGTGATTAATTTTCTGTAAAATATGACTGATTAAACGTGTCGTCGTTGTCTTCCCATTCGTGCCCGTCACACTAACAATTGGCACATGTGAATTGCTCCCCGTTGGAAATAGCGCCTTGACAATGGCTTCACCCACATCCCGCGATTCACCAATGCTAGGAAAATGATGCATGCGAATACCTGGTGCCGCATTGACTTCAATAATGGCTGCCTCCGAGTGATCATCACTAATTTCGCGGGCAATCAAATCTACCCCGCAGACATCTAGCCCAATAACCATAGCAGCCTTTACGGCCATGCTTGCATGCACAGGATGTACACGCGCAGTGACATCAATCGCGATCCCCCCTGTACTCAAGTTCGCCCCATCGCGAAGAAATACCACCTCTCCCGCGCTAGGAATTTGTTCTAGTGTAATATTTTTCCTTGCGAGAAATTGTTGCACGAATTCATCAACAGGAATTTTTGTTAAAGGTTTTTCATGGTCATCCCCACGCAACGGATTGAGATTAGCAATCTGAATTAACGCTTCTACCGAATGCTCCCCGTCACCAATCACATGAGCAGGAACTCTCTCTGACGCTGCAACAAGCCTGCCATTTACCACTAACAATCGGTACTGTTTTCCCACCATTTGTTCTTCCACAATCACTTGACGTGAAATTTTTTGTGCAAAGTAAAACGCCTGCTCCAAATCTGCAATTTGCTCCACTTCCAGCGTGACCCCTTGCCCTTGGCAACCATCAAGTGGTTTGACAACTACTGGTTTACGTAAATTCAAAAACCAGTGTCGTGCTTCTTCCAGTGTGGCTGCCATGCCTCCTGCAGGCACGCTAAGACCGGCATCTTGCAACAACAATTTTGTCAATTCCTTATCGCTGGCAATATCAACTGCGACAGCTGAAGTTTGACTAGTCAGCGTCGCCTTGATCCACTTGCGATATTTCCCTGTCCCCAATTGTACTAGGCTATGCGCTCCCACCCGACGAACTGGGATTTTCCTTTGTTTTGCCGCCCACACAATGGCTTTCGTACTCGGCCCCAAATCGGTAACAGCCTGTAATCTCTGGACATCTTCCAACCGACGTTCCAAATCAAATTCCAAGCCGCTCACGCCTGCCTGAACGAGTTCGATGGCGATGTTGATCAATTGCATCGCTACCTGCGGCGATTCTATCTCCATTACCACGTCGTAAAGATTCGGCATCCCAGCATTGCGTGTTTTTCCATAGATCACTTCATACCCTAACACGTGTTCCATTTCCAACACCACATGTTCGACAACGTGGCCAAAATAAGTGCCTTCTTGCAACCTTTCCAAAAACCCGCCTTTCCGTCCTAGACCGCAATAATGCACCGCTAAATCTGGCAACTTTTGCAGCAACCAATCCACAAATCCTGGGTATTGATTGCTTTCGCGAACTGTCAATTCTTCCAGATCTAGCCTCATGAAAATAACCGGCCTGTGCAAGTACACGTTAGGTCCCTCAAGCACCCGCAAATTGACCACTTTCAAACAGGTTCACCCCTCGTAAGGCGTTCTATATCCGGTTGCCGCTCCCGCAATAAAAAGTGAAATCCTGCCGGCAACACATGAAGTTTTACCCCGTACAGTGCCATTGGGTCATCCTTTTGTAATCTATCTATATTGGAGAACAGCAGCGCCCCCGCGTCCACTATCACCACTGCGCCTTTGCCAATGACCTCTAGCTCATTTCCATTCACGATGACCGCCGTATTTTCATCGATGCCAAGCCCTAAATGGTGTGGATATTTAGCGACAGCAGCAAGCAATCTGCCCAGTCTTCCACGCTGCGCAAAGTGCTGATCGATGACGACGCCATCAATAAATTCCATCCCCGGTGCCATCGTCACAATTCCTTGGCGCGGATTCGTATCACCCGTGCCATCGACAATCATCGTACTACTCATCATCGAGGCACCAGCACTTGTTCCACCTAACACCACACCACTTGCATGCCTAGCATGCAACGCAGCATCGACTTTAGTGCCTCCTAAAAGTTCAGTAATACGGATTTGTTCTCCTCCTGTAAAAAAAACGCCTGTAGCCTGTTCAATGGCTTTACATGCGCTATCTCGATTAGCCGCCTGCCTAGAGGACACATCAAACGTACGCACATCCTCCACGCTCAAGCGTCCAAATGCATCAATATAATCTGCCCCCACTTCAATTGGCACCTTCGTCGCTACCGTCATGACCACAATGCGTGCATGTGTTCCGCCAGCTAGGCGAACAAACTCTCGCAAAATCGACATGTCTTCATGCTTATCCTCTGCACCACCAACAATAACAAGAGGGCCCCTGTGTCCACTCATAATTTGCAATCGACCTCCAAATTGACTACCCCTTATTCAAAAAAGGCGGCTTCCACAGCCGCCTCGGTCGCAACTCACTCCGTTATCCTCCCGACCCTTTCGTACGCATCGCTAAAGACTCCTCAGCAATTTCGATGGCGCGTTTGACCATATTACA
>JAJZCJ010000259.1 GCA_021846145.1 Bacillota bacterium | reverse complement strand
AGGTGAATCTGCGTAAAATCGAGCGAACCTGAACTTGCTGCGGCGGCGATAAACGCGATCACGAGCGCCAGAAACCCGAGTTCGCTGATCGTTAAGGTCACAAAAGCGGCATGTCGCACACGCCTCGCCCGATGATCGGTGAGAATAAACGCATAGGCGCAAAGCGACATCCCTTCCCAAGCAATCAGAAATGGTAGCGCGTTTTGCGCCACAAGCAAAAAACTGGTAAACACAAACTGAATAGACACGATGCCAAGAATCAATACACCTGTACCGGGAGCGTGGTTTTTCTTCCCGCTTGCGTAAACGGTGGAGGCAATTCCAATCACACCGAGCAGGATAAACAGCCATGCAGCAAGCGGGTCAACAACAAATTCCCATGTACCAAATGGTGGCACACCGGGCATCTGCCCTAACACAACAGCACCACCACGCGCAATTGCCAAAAAGCCAAATACTACCTGAGCGAGGTTCCCGACCGCGATGCTCAGCCACAACCAAGGTTTTGATTTTGCGTTGTAGATAGTGAAGCCGGCAATCGGAATCACTAAAAAGTAAATCACAGAGATCCAAAATAGTTCATTCATCTTGCCACTCACCCCCTCGTTGCACCGATTGTAAAAGCCCGCGAAGTAAAGCTAGCGGAGTTGGCGGACACCCTTGTATATACACATCCACCGGAACGACTTCATGCACGGGTCCGACAAATTGGCTGCTACTCGCAAACACTCCACCGTGGATTGGGCACACTCCCGCTGCGATGACGATTCTTGGTTTTGGCATAGCCTGATACGTTTCGAGCAACACAGGCCGCATGGCAGGAGTCAGTGCGCCAGTGACCAACAAGACATCGGCATGCCGAGGCGAAGGCGTAAAAAATACGCCCAATTGGTGCATATTATAGTACGGATTCGTAAGCGCCAGCACTTCAGACTCACAAGCATTGCATGAACCGACATCAATATGACGGATAAAAAGTGAACTCCCGAAATAGCGACGGAGTTGCTTTGCCATGCCACGTACTTCTAGATCTGCCCAGTCTGATTGAAACGCTGTCGGCATCTGCTCTTCTGCTTTGATTTGATCACGCGCAAACTTCATCGTAATGCGTCCGCTTGCCAATCCCGCCCGCAACCATGATGCAAACACTGCCGTCCACCTCATTTCATACGTAATCTTGACTTAGCGATCGTTACCGGCGTATGAAAGTCCAAAACTTGCGTCAATCACAGGGAAATCAGTTTGAATATTGCGGTTCGCGGTCACCAATCCAAAAATCGGCCAATTCCAAGAAGAGGCAGACCGAATTCCCCAGTAAGTGACGCGCCCTGCTTGGTCAGTGCGCACCACATGAGCCACACGGCCACGTGGGGATTCTGCAAGTCCAATCCCCATCCCCGCTTGTACTTGAATTGGATGGTCTACTGTTGCTTGTTCATGATGTACTAATTCCTCTAACAAGCTTGCAATCAGCAAATACGAATTGTCCCATTCCTGCACGCGAATCAACAAACGACTGTGCGCATCCCCAGCGGGATGCTCAAGGCTTGCCATCCGATAACCATGCGCGGCATAGAGTGAAGACAGGTAATCCTGGCGCGCGTCAACCGCCACACCGCTAGCTCGTGCAGTCGGCCCCACCACACCGTACGCCCGTGCTAATTTGGAGGTAAGAATTCCTGTTTCGTGATAGCGATCGACAAATGTCGGCGTTTTTAAAAGTAGCGCAATAAAATGCTGCAACCGTTCATTCACATTTTTCAATGTGTCCCTGATCATTGCCGCCGATTGGCCAAAATGGATCTTTGACGGTTGCATCGGATAAATCGTATTGCGCAAATAGCGCGACCCCGTCAACTGGTTAAACAGACGCAATAATTCCTCCTTGACTCGACTGAGTTGTGCCTGCCCCACGGTCATTCCAGCGGCAGAAGCCATTTGCGCAAAATCGTGAGCATGATTATACAGGCGTTCAAATTCACCTAGAAGCGCCCGCTCAGATTCAATGGACGAGGAAGGGATGCCGCCACTCGCTCGCTCTACCGCACGACAAAACGCGGTGGCATGCGCGACGGTGGAGGTTCCAGAAATTCGCTCTGCAAGCAAAAGCACATCCTCCACTCGTTGACCAACTGCCAGCCTTTCCATATCGCGGTGTTTGAAAAACAATTGTGGTTGCATGTGCATGATCTGTTCACCAAGTGTGTCAAAAAGAAACAGTCCAGATTCAGAGACATCCGCACGTACCGGACCTAGGGGCAGATGAAATACCCCACTTCCTTTCGCTACACCTTCAAGCGCACTTGTTTCCGGATGAAGAATCGGTCGCAAGTCAGGATGCCCCATCGGCTGCGCACCACTTTGCTCCCAAATTTCCCGCTCTGGCCAAAGAGCAGCTGGCCAAAAACGAGAAAGTGCCGGAAATTGTGTGTTCTCCCTCTGCAGATCGCCAAAATGCCAAGTCATTTCCGATTGTCCCGGTTCCCCCGTAACGGCAATTAATTGTGCGCTACCCTCATCCGTTTCTGAAGGTAGCCACCCGTAATAAAGTAGTTGCACCGCGTGATGGTCATAAAGCTTTGCAAGCCCTGCGATAAAATCAGTCATCAGCATGTTTGTTGCAACCCCCTCACCCACGTTGTCATTGTCCAAGCATGCCCATTCCAAATGGCAGTAAGATCCCCAACGCAAGGACGACCACCATATGAAGCGTAAACGGAATCACGGCACCCCATTCACGAGTAACTTTAGTGAGTTTGAATTTTTGCACAGCCGCCGACGGCCTACCAAATCCGATTTGGAGGGCATACCTTAGGAAATTGGCAAATAAAATCGCAAGCATAATGACGATGACAATCGCGAACCAGATTGGCATTTGCTGAAATAAGGCATAAATGATCATGAATTCACTGATAAAAAGACCAAATGGCGGAGCACCGGCAATGGCGAGAAAACCGAGGATCAAAATCCCGCCTGCGTATGGCATCGCGTGAGCATATCCACGCAGACGGTTGATGTTAGTCGATCCTCCGGCAAAAAACATATCCCCTGATTGATAAAAAAGTAACGCTTTAATGACAGAATGGTTAATCATTTGTAGCATTCCGCCAAGTGCCCCGATCGGTCCTAAAGCAAAGCCAATCGCGATCAAGCCCATATTTTCCGAACTAGAATATGCAAATAGACGCTTAAAATCATGTTGCCTAACCGTCATTAACGTACTAACCACGACTGTCAGCAAACCGATGGCAGCTAGTGAGTCTTGGCCAAATACGCCTAGACCTCCCGCTTTCAAAATGTCCATACATCGCAAGATCCCATACATTGCCACGTTGAGTTTAATCGCACTAAGCATGGCACTCGTCGGTGAAGGCGCTTGACTATGCGCATCAGGCAGCCACGCATTGAAAGGAACCAACCCCGCTTTTGTTCCATACCCCACAAGCACAAGAATAAATCCAGTTTTTAACCATGAAGCTGGAATATGGCTCGCATACTGAGTAAGCAGTTGCCACGTTGTCGCATGCAAGCTAGAAGGTTGACCGATTAAAAAAGTCAATGTCCCGAACAGTCCCAGCAAACCCCCTATTTCCATTAAAACAATATACTTCCACGCAGCCTCGGTAGATGTTTTCGTGTGATGAAAATCAATTAGCATCGCCGTGGCAAGCGCTGTGCCTTCAATTAGCGCCCAAGTGAGCAGTACATTTTGCATCAACGGAACGCCAATCAATGCAATATAGAAGACTAAAAAAAGTGCGTAATATACTTTTTCAGAGTGTAGTGAAGTCTGATGCGCTTGTTTTCTTTCCATCCGCAAGTAGTGAATCGAGTAAATGGCTGCCGTAAATCCGACAAACAGTGTAATAGCTGTAATCAGTATAGAAAGCCGATCCATTTGTAACCAGTGCGAAAAGAGATCCTTATTGGCGCTAGCATGCCACACCAGATACCCGATAAAATCCAGTATGTTAAGAGCGGTCACGACCACTGGAATGAACGGTTGCCAGTGTCTTGGACTAATCAAGAGAATTAGTAACCCGAGCAGTGGAATTACCAATAACAGAAATAGCCACATACTGCCTCACCCCCGCAATTCATTGAATTTCCGCACATCTGAGTGACCATGCGCAAGCAACCGCAATACGAGCAATGAAAAAATATAAATCGCAATAGCCACGTCAATAAATATGGCATAATCAGCAATAATAGCGATTTGGCCCAGCATCATAGAGGCAATCATATCAATCGCATTATCACCCGACAGAATGCTCATGATTTGCTTAGGAGCATGGTGATTGACGGCAATTGCAGCGATCGCCACGAGCAACGTGGCCAGCGCCAATCCGAAATCCAAACCAAGCTGATTCGTCAAATTGGGTGATAATTGATGCCCGATCCCAATACCCACCGCCGCAAGCAAAATATATAGCCCAATCGCGTAGGTG
>JAJZCJ010000258.1 GCA_021846145.1 Bacillota bacterium | reverse complement strand
CACCATTCATTGCGCATAGATGTCCATAAATGGAATTAAGTCCATAAATGTGTTTGATGATGATGAAATTCCCGTAGCCATTGTTGCTATAGCCAGTTAGATAAATAACACCATAAGTCGATGCTAACACTGGTGTGCACAGTGGCAGGCCAAAATCCCATGCATAATAGGATAACGGATTGTCGTGTGAGAACGCACCAAAGTTACCTTGATTGCAGCGAAAGGTCAATCCTGCTGTCCATGGTGCTTTCATTCCAGAAGAAGTAGCAGATGCTGTTTCTCTCATCATACACACCCCTCATATCGAAGTGAACACACTTTTTGGAGTGTCAGCGTATCAATGAATATAGCGTATGTAGGTCGTACAAAAAATGTAGCGACTTGCACCCAATTGCTTAACATCTAGGAGCGCTGAAATCATAGACCTGCGAGGGATTGGAGCGTGTTGGGGCATGGTGATCAGCTACCGACCACGGAGACCAAAGGATAATCCCTTTCTTATCCGAATTTCCATGCAAACAATGAGCCGAGTCATTAAGAAGTCAACAGGACGTCCGTTGACCAAATCGATGATCCTTGAACAAATTGATGGAAATCAGACGACAGTCGTTATTGAAAGTAGCAAGCGGCCAATTGGGTACTATAGTTACTCAATTTTGCCTTCCGGTCAGCTGTATTTAAGTGCGCTCATTTTGGCACCGGCAGTTCAAAATAAAGGGGTTGGGAGACGAGTAGCAAAGCGGATTGAACATGTTGCCCGAGAAAAGGATATTGATACAATTCTCGGGCATATTCATTATGCCAACAGCCAGTCCCTCGTGTTCTGGTTGAAAAACGGCTATCGAATCCTAGGGCCTCACATGCAAGGCACTTTGGCAGTCGAGAAAAAACTTGGACGCTTAAAAAAACGTCCTAGCCGTGCGTAATCATGCTTATTGTCCGAAATTCGCTAGATTAAATGGCTATATCCTGCAGAGGGACCGATTTTCCGGTTCCACTGTGCTATTTTCCAGCCAATTGTTGCTCTGCCAATGCCACCAACTTACGCGTCATGTATCCGCCAATTGTACCAGTATCCCTAGTAGTCATATTACCCCAGTATCCGTCTGTTGGAACTTGGATTCCAAGCTCCTGTGCGACTTCGTACTTGAATTGGTCAAGTGCGCGCGTAGCTTGAGGGATGAGCGGGGTATTGCTGCGTTGACCGGTTGCCATAAATATTCCTCCTTCATGATTTATTAAAAGTTAGTATGTGGGCGAAAGAGGAGAATATGCAGAATTTTTTGCTGTCCCCACCATTTGTGAATGAAATGACACTTTTTGCTATTGCACTATGTGAAATGGAGCAGTGTTGAGTGATGGTTTGGTAGAATTTACAGATTGACTTGTAGAATGGAACCTTGTATTATAAAATTATTAGAAAAGTCAAGCGATAATAGCAAACTCATTGAAAAGTGAGGACGCAAAGTTCCAGACCTAAGGCCGATGGCTATGGTGGCTGAACCGCCGAAGTGGCTTATTTTTGTATTCGTAAATATGTGGAAAAATTTTGGAAGGATGATGGTAGATGTTTAAAAAGAGCATGGCCACGCTGACGGGAGTGCTTGTAGTGTTTTCGTTGACCGCCCCGGCTTTTGCGGATACGCAATCGACCGTCAATGTGAATACGACCATTACACAGGCAACCCAGGCGATTCAAGCGGCGCAGCAAGCGGAACGGACAGAGGAGGCTACATATCAAGCGTTGCTGAAAGATGCGGTCTCCGTTTTGACGACGACAGCTAGTTCTAGCGGCAATATTTTATCAGCAAATGCAAAACAAGGAATTAATATCTTGCAATCTGATCTTGTTGCTCTCTCTAGTGCGACGACTGTTAGCCAGGCAAAATCCGCATTAATTAAGTTGCAAAAAGACATGGAGAAAGTGAAAGAATTGCTTGGTAATCAGGGCGGCAAGCACGGAGATGGTGGCAATGAACAACAGCACTCGCTGAAGAATGTCATTTCAGAAAGCCAAAAATCTACGAAAAAATTTGTCTCTGATCTTGAGCACCAGGTATCCAAAATTCAGTCAACAATCACTTCATTAACAAAGTCAACATCGACAGAACAGACTAAACAATTGGTCAATGAAACCCGAAAATTGGATAAGGCAACAAGTAAATTAGAAAGTAAATTTGCAAAATGGGATAACAAAATTAAATTGTTTTTGAGTCGGTTGTCATCTGGAACGCAAAGTACTTCAACTCAACAAACAAACATACCACCTACACCTCCGTTGCCGCCTTCTACCAATGGTTCCACAGGTACGAGTTCGACGGGATCATCATCGACACCGCCAGCACCACCATCAGCACCCTAAATTATAAGATAAGGAGGAGAATTCCGTGAGATCTAAAATGAAATTAATTGCTGCATCAGTTGTTACTACGGTTGGGTTGCTTGGTTTGACTGCTGTTTCCGCTTTTGCTGACGATAATGGGAACGGCGGATCCATGCAAAATAATTGGAATTGGATGAGTAATGGGAATGGCTGGGGTAACGGATCTAATGGCAATGGCTGGGGGTTGCCACCTCAGCAAACTGTTACAGGTAGCGTATATGGTACTGCGGGTGCGCCTGTTACCGTTACGTTATCAGCTGGTTGGAATCTTGTCGATGCTAATGTCGCGAAGGTCTCACAGGCTGGGGTGACAGATTTTTGGAATGGTACTTCTTATCAACCAGACGCTATAGATGCAGGGCACGGAATCTGGGTATATGAGCAAAGTTCACAAACTATTAATTTGCCACCCAGTTCTACTAATAACTACACTATCCAAGCAAGTGCAGGTGGATGGACGATGATTGGCAATCCATTTCCTACTGCTGAGACTGTGACGTTGCAAACGGGGGATACAGCGTATACGTATGATCCTGCATCTAATCAGTATAGTGCAGCGCAAACAGGCACGCTTACACTTCAACCTGGTCAAGGGGCGTGGCTCGAGTCAGTGGCTGGAGGCACCTATACGATTGGCATGACACCACCTGCGCCGCCTAGTACTAACTGAGTAAAACGCTTGCATGTAGTAAAAATTAAAAATGCCCGCACTTTTTTCATGCAGGGCGTTTTTAATTTTTTAAAAACGCATTTCTAATGCGTAAAAATATTTTATACTAAGATAGAGTGGGGGTAATCACATGTATGTACCAAAGTCGTTTGAAATGCACGATGTGAATGAGGTCAGAGAATTTATCAATGCGAATAGTTTTGGGATCTTAATGAGCACAGTGAATGACCGTCCATTAGCAACACATCTACCATTTATTTATGATGTTGAACAGAATAGCTTATTTGCCCACATGGCGAAAGCTAACCCTCAGTGGCAAGATCTGCATGGACAATTAGCGATGGCCATATTTACGGGTCCACACGCGTATATTTCGCCATCTTGGTACGAGGTTCCTGACTCTGTACCCACGTGGAATTACATGGCGGTTCACGTGTATGGGAAATGTTCTATAATTGACGATGCGAACGAATTTGCAGGTCTGCTAAATAAGATGGTGCGATTTTTCGAACCGGATTCACAACTGCCGTCCCAAGTTGACGAAGCTTTTTATCAGAACATGATGAAAGCAATAATTGGGGTTCGAATTGACATCCAAAGCATACAAGGTGCAGCCAAACTAAGCCAGAATAAATCCGCAGACATTCAACAGAGAGTGATTGCAAATTTACGTCAAATGGAAGACGCGGGAGCTCAAGCTGTAGCTCAGTTAATGCATGATCGATTGTTGTAATTAAACATTTTTTTCACCTACATCAAATTTTAATGCATGAGATTGTAGTCTCTCTGCATATTGTTTTAATGTCACACTTGCCGCCGACATTTCTTCTGTCGCGGCATTTTGTTCTTGTGCAGTGGCTGATACATTGGTAATTTCATTGGCCACTTGTTGAGACAGTTCAGTCATATGAAATGCCGATTGATTCAATGAGTTCACATTATCAGTCATTAGGTTTGTCGCGTTAATGACATCTTCAATGTGCTCAGAAACAGTCAACACCGATTTAGATATTTCCGCAAATACCTGATTCACCAATTGCATTGCAGAGACGCCGCTGCTTACCTGTTGCTTTTCGTTATTTGCAGATTGAACAGAGTCACTCATGTCGTGCTGAATTTCTTCAATTAGCGAAGAGATTTGTGAAGAGGCGCTGCGAGTTTCTTCAGCCAATTTCCTGACTTCTTCAGCTACTACTGCAAACCCTTTTCCATGTTCACCAGCCCGAGCTGCCTCAATAGCAGCATTTAATGCAAGCAAATTAGTTTGTTCCGCGATTTCTTTAATTAATTTTATAATTTCACCTATCGATTGGGATCGTTCACTTAATCGTTCAATTCGAGAATAGTTCAAGTCCACGTTCGTCCGGATATCATTCATTTGACCAATAGCGTCGCCTACAATG
>JAJZCJ010000257.1 GCA_021846145.1 Bacillota bacterium | reverse complement strand
ATCAAGCGCAAAAAGAGATAGAAACACGATTTGATTTTAAAGGGAGCAAAAGTAGTCTGGATATGCAAGGAGAAGAGATCGTAGTGATTGGGGATGACGATTTTAAGCTTACTAGTGTCATTGACATCTTGCAATCTAAGTTGATTAAGCGCAATGTCACCTTGAAGTCGTTAGATTATGGTAAAGTTGAGTCTGCGTCACAAGGTACAGTCAGGCAAGTGATCAAAATCAAACAAGGCATCTCGCAAGAGGTTGCTAAGCAAATCGTCAAGGATATCAAAGATTCTAAAATGAAAGTTCAGGCCTCTATTCAAGGTGATCAGGTGCGTGTGACGAGTAAAGAAAAAGATGATTTGCAATCTGTGATTAGGCTATTGCAAAATGCAGATTATTCGGTTGATCTTCAATTTACGAATTATCGATAATGGGTCGTGGATTGATTTTTGACACTTTTATAAAAGAACGATATAATAATGTATTGGGTAATGAGACTAAAATAAAGTGGCGGTTTTACCGCTGCATTTTTTTGTCAAAATTCTTCTGGAGGATCTTGTTATGGCGGCGCGACGTGTTTCTATTGTCACTTTAGGTTGCGAAAAAAATTTAGTTGATTCAGAAGTGATGTCCGGTCTGATTGAACAAAAGGGTTATATAATGACTGAAGATCCGGAAGAAGCGGATGTCGTGATCGTCAATACATGCGCGTTTATTGATGTTGCCAAGCAAGAATCGGTGGATACCATTCTACAGATGGCAGATATCAAAGTGAGGAGTTCCAGCAAGAAATTGCTCGTCGCTGGGTGTATGGTACAGCGATTTGCTGATCAATTACTAGATGAAATACCCGAAATTGACGGGGTAGTAGGCACAGGTGAATTTCCTCGTATCACCGAGTTAATTGAACGCACTGAATCTGGTGAAAGACTTAAATTTGTTGGTAATCCAGTGTATTTATACAATGAGTTGACACCACGCAAGCTGCCAGAACAGATTTTTTCAGCTTATGTGAAGATTGCAGAAGGCTGCGATCATCAGTGTACATTCTGTGTAATTCCGCAGATGCGTGGGAAATTTCGCTCTCGATTGATTGAGAGCGTCGTACGAGAAGTAACTGAACTCTCATCTCGAGGAGTCAAGGAAATTAACTTGATTGCTCAGGATACGACACAGTACGGATACGATTTGTATGGTAAACGCAGATTGCCAGATTTACTGCGAGCATTGAACGAGGTGCCGGAAATTGAGTGGATTCGGCTTCATTACGCATATCCGGGGTATTTTACTGATGAACTAATTGAAGCATTTCGCGACTTGCCAAAAGTGGTGAAGTATATTGATTTACCCTTGCAGCATTCAGAAGATCACATTTTACGCTCTATGCAACGCCCAGGCCATCAATTGCAGACACGTAAACTTATTTCTAAAATTCGCGAGAATATTCCTGAAGCGGTGATTCGCACGTCGATCATCGTAGGTTTCCCGGGGGAAACCGAGGCGGATTTTGATCAATTGAAACAATTCGTAAAGGATTTGGCTTTTGATCATATCGGTGTGTTTACCTATTCGGCTGAAGAGGAGGCACCTTCTTCTCGCTTTCAGGATCAAGTGGATGATGTTGTAAAAGAACGCCGTGCCAATGAATTGATGGAAATTGCAAGAATAGTTGCCGCGCAGCGCTTAGAGCGTCACATTGGTCAAGTAATTTCTGTGTTGATTGAAGAAGAGAATGCGGATCAAGATGGGGAGTATGTGGGACGCACTCCATTTGATGCACAAGAGATTGATGGTGTGGTACATGTGCTTGGTAAAGATCTGAAAGTAGGAACCATTGTGCCGGTGCACATTACCCATTCTCTTGAATTCGATCTCGTCGGGGAGGTCATCTGAGTGAATTTGGCAAATCGAATCACGGTGGCAAGAGTCATTCTGGTTCCTTTTGTCATGATTTTCTTGCTAGTGCCTACTCCTGGGTGGGGATGGCAGATGGCAGGTGGTTGGATTTCTGGTGGTTCTCTTATTGCAACGGTTATCTTTATTGTGGCCTCTGCAACAGATACATTGGATGGTTATATCGCCAGAAAAAGGAATTTAATTACTAATTTCGGAAAATTTATGGATCCGCTAGCGGACAAATTGCTTGTATCTACCGCATTGATTTCGCTAGTTGCCATGAACCGAGTTCCTGCGTGGATTGTCATTATCATGATTGGTCGTGAATTTGCGGTGACTGGGCTGCGTTCAGTAGCTTCCTCTGCGGGAACTGTGATTGCTGCCAGTTGGTTTGGTAAATGGAAGACAGTCACGCAAATGGTGGCTATCGTATTGTTGATGCTCAACAACTTTCCGTTTGCCTATATTAAGTTTCCGATGGATCAAGTCATGCTCTATCTCGCTGCGTTGCTGACGTTGTTAAGCGGATTTGATTATTTTTATAAAAATCGCCACGCCATACGTGCTGACGAGTGACTGCGGAGGTTGTTATGAATGCTGAATTTATTGCCGTAGGGACAGAGATAATTCTCGGTGATATCGCAAACTCGCATGCCCGTTATCTGTCAACGGAGTTTGCTAAAATGGGTATTGGCGTTTACTATCATACGGCAGTCGGTGATCATCTAGAACGGATTGTAAGCCAAATTAGGCAAGCCATGGAACGTTCTCAGGTGATCGTGATCACAGGTGGGTTAGGCCCTACTGACGATGATCTGACGAGAACGGCTGTTGCTGGCGCTGTTGGATTACCACTTGTCTATGATGAAGAAGCATTTGCGCGATTGATCGCGCCTTATTTTCTGAAATTAGGCAGACAATATCTAGCGGTTCATAAACGTCAGGCACAACGAATTGGTGATGCGCAATTTTTGCCTAATGATCGTGGAACAGCGCCCGGACAGTACTTGCAATGGCAGGGGCGACATTTGTTTTTGTTGCCTGGACCTCCGCTTGAAATGGAAGGGATGTTTGTCAATTCCGTCCGACCGATTTTGGAAAATATTTCTGAAACAGGAATTATTATTAGTCGGGTATTGCATTTGTTTGGAATTGGCGAATCAGCGGCAGAGCATCAAGTGCTTGATTTATTACAGGTGCAAACTAATCCTACCATTGCACCACTTGCAGGCGAGGGGGAAATGTTATTTCGCATCACAGCAAAGGCAGATAACAAAAATCAGGCACTTGCTTTGATTGCACCTGTGGAAAAGGAAATAACAACTCGTTTGGGGAATTACATCTATGGTTATGATGAAGATACACTGCCTTTCGTAGTGTTGCGGCGGCTACTGGCAATGCGTGTCAAAGTAGGTTTTGCTGAGAGTTGCACGGGTGGGTTGTTGACGTCAATGATTGTTGATCTTCCTGGCAGTTCTGACGTGCTTGCAGGGGGTATTATTGCCTATCACAATCACGTGAAAGTAGCTCAATTAGGTGTCAGTGAGGATGTTCTCTTGCGTGACGGTGCAGTGAGTGAAGTGACAGCTAGACAAATGGCAGATGGCGTGCGAATCGCTATGAGGTCTGAATATGGCGTAAGCGTGACAGGAATTGCTGGACCTTCTGGAGGAACCGAGGATAAACCAGTTGGTTTAGTGTACGTGGCCGCAACAGACGGCTCTACCACTACGGTTGCAAAACATGTGTTTCCAGGCAATCGTACACAGGTGAGAATACGGGCAGCAAAGGCGGCACTTAAATTATTACTGGATTTGTTAAATAATTTCGAGGTGAAAAAATGACGACGTTTTTAGAATTTGGATTAAGCAAGAAACTTCAGGATGCCATTGATGAAATGGGTTATGAAGAGCCATCACCAATACAGGCGACATGTATTCCTTTGGTGATTGAGGGCAGGGACGTAATTGGACAGGCTCAGACGGGCACTGGCAAAACAGCTGCATTTGGTATCCCATTGGTGGAAAAAGCAACGACTGGGCGGCACGTCCAAGCGATCGTGCTGCTTCCTACCAGAGAATTGGCGATTCAGGTAGCGGGTGAAGTGCGTAAGATTTCTAAATTTAAGCGCATTAAAGTGCTGCCAATTTACGGTGGTCAATCGATTGGACATCAAATTCGCGCACTGGAGCAAGGCGTTCAATTGATTATTGGTACGCCGGGTAGGGTGCTTGATCACTTGCGCAGAGGTACGCTAAAGCTAGATAAAGTACAATCGTTGGTGCTTGATGAGGCGGACGAAATGCTGGATATGGGTTTCATTGAAGATATTGAGACCATTTTGCAGGCGACGCCAAGTAATCGGCAAACGATGTTGTTTTCTGCAACTTTTCCTCCTGAAGTCAAACGGTTAGCGGTTCGTTACATGAATAATCCTGAGCACGTGCAGATGGTCAGTGGAGAAATGACTGTTCCGTTAACGGATCAGGTATTTTACAAAGTGCTGGAGCGAACCAAATTAGACAGTATGTGCCGAGTAATCGACAGCGAAGACGTATCGTTAGGCATCATTTTTTGCCGCACCAAACGCGGTGTGGATGAATTGACCGAAGCGCTGATCGG
>JAJZCJ010000256.1 GCA_021846145.1 Bacillota bacterium | reverse complement strand
CATCAGGGGATCAAAGAATTAGTAATTTTTTATTGTGGCAAATCGCATACACAGAATTATATTTTGTGAATGAAATGTGGCCAGAATTCGAACGTCGGCACTTGGAAGCGGCCATTCAAGCGTATCACTCCAGGGAACGGCGGTTTGGCGGTTTAAAATGAGGTGAAATAGTGTTACTTCAGCGTGTGATAACGGCTGTGATAGGGGTAATGATGATCCTTGTCGCTGTGAAACTTGGCGGCATGTGGATGGCTGTTTTTTTTGCCATGATTGCAGCAGTGAGCACACTGGAAATTGGGACAATGATGAAGGTTCCGCTTTGGAGCATCGAAAGTATTATTGCTGTTCTGTATACAGTGCTGATGGTAATTTGGCCGGTATTTGAGCATTTTTGGTACATCCTCTTCTATTTGCTTCTCGCACTTACGATTATCAGAAGAAAACAGTTTTCATTTGCCGGAGCAGGAGTTTTGTTTGCTGGTGCCCTGTATTCAAGTTATGCTTTTCGCACGCTTTTGGATTTGCGCCAAATGAATTATGGAATGACGTGGGTATTGTTTGTCTTTTTTGCAATTTGGGCTACCGATACGGGAGCTTACTTTGTTGGACGAGCTTTTGGGGGACGCAAATTGATGCCTGAGATTAGCCCGAAAAAAACAGTATCAGGTGCTGTCGGCGGCGTCTTCTTAGCAATTGTGGTGACAACATTGTTCGGCTGTTTGAGCGTGACGCATGGCGTTCAATTGTGGTGGCAATTTGCTGTCGTGGGCGCTGTGATTTCGATTTTTGGCCAAATTGGTGATTTGATAGAATCAGCATTGAAGCGCAATTACGCGGTAAAGGATTCAGGTTGGATATTACCGGGTCACGGAGGTATTCTTGATCGTTTTGACAGCTTGCTCCTTGCCGCTCCGATCGCATATCATTTAATCATATGGTTGTTCAAATGAGTGTCAGAAAGTGGGGCATCTAATTCATTGCAAAAACACATTGCGGTTATCGGCTCGACAGGCTCTATTGGTACGCAAACTCTAGATGTTGTTCGTGCCCATCCCGAGGATTTTCGCGTAGTTACCATTACTGCAAATCGACAAACGGCCAAACTGATTCAAAACATTCTTGAATTTCGACCAGAGTTTGTTGGTGTGCGTGATGAACAACAGGCAATCGAAATTAGGCGCGCGGTACCTTTTCCCATCGAAGTTGGAATTGGGAAAGAGGGCTTGATTGGGGCTGTCATGTGGTCAGGTGTTAATCTGGTTGTTAATGCAGTGGTAGGCGCAGTGGGGATTCACCCCACCATTGTGGCGTTGCAAAAAGGTATAGACGTGGCTTTAGCCAATAAAGAAACACTGGTGGCAGCGGGTGAACTTGTGTGGGCAGCTGCCCGCGAAGGGAAGGCTAGCATCATTCCTGTGGATTCAGAGCACTCTGCTATTATGCAGTGTTTGCTTGGAAATGACATCAGCACTGTCAATAAACTCGTGTTGACAGCTTCAGGAGGTCCGTTTCGGGGATTTTCAACGGAAATGTTGGAACGTGTAACGGTAGCAGATGCATTAGCTCATCCTACATGGAAAATGGGCGCAAAGATCACGGTGGATTCAGCGACGTTGATGAATAAAGGATTTGAAATTATCGAAGCACATTATCTGTACCACATGCCATACGATCAGATTGATGTGGTGGTTCATCCTCAAAGTATCATTCATTCGATGGTATACTACAATGACGGGGCTGTGATGGCTCAGTTGGGTACGGCTGATATGAGAATTCCCATTCAATTCGCATTGTATGGCGGGAATGTCAGGGTGGAGTCGCCTTGGTTGCCACTGGATCTAACGAAAATTAATTCACTGAGTTTTGAAGCGCCTGATCGCGCCGCTTTTCCTGCACTTGATTTAGCTTACAATTGCGGTCGCGCAGGAGGAACCTATCCAGCCGTATTAAACGCAGCCAATGAAGTCGCGGCGCTCGCATTTTTAGAGGGACAATTGCCTTACATTCAGATTGTAAACATGGTGGCGCGGATTATCGAATATCATCAGAACATTGCTTCACCTACACTGGATCAGGTGATGGAAGTGGACGCATGGGCTAGAGAGGAAGCAAATAGATTGATACGTGAGGGGAGGGCATCCTCGTGATCCCATGGCTTCTTACTGGCGGATTAAGATCCATTATTGCAGTGGTCGTCGTGTTTATGGTATTGGTGACGATTCACGAATTTGGCCATTTTATTGTTGCGAAAAAAGCCGGCGTGCTTGTTCCGCGCTTTGCCGTAGGATTTGGTCCTGTTCTCTTTCGATTTGGTAAGGGAGAAACTGAATACTCGATACGTTTATTTCCACTTGGCGGATATGTCATGTTGGCTGGAGAAATGCCCCAAGATCAATTGTTCAAAATGGGAGAAACACTTTCTGTACATTTGAATGATGCGCAAGAAATCACTGAGATTAGTGACCCACAAGGCTTGCCAGATGGATTACAAGGCGAGTTAAAGCAAGTTGATATGCAGCAAAAGTATACGATGGCGTTGCAGACGGCGGAGGGAGTTCAAACTTATCAGATCGCTCGACGCGCTTTTTTGATCAATGGGAAAGACAAGATTCCTTTAGCTCCTCCTGATCGACAGATGTACCAAAAACCACTTTTAGCAAGAATGGCGATCGTGCTTGCAGGGCCATTTATGAATGTGGTGCTGGCTGTGGTACTTTTTGCCATTGTCGTCGGTGTGATTGGGGCTCCGCAAAATCCACCTGCTATTTCGTCAGTGGTACCTAATTCTCCCGCTGCTAGTGCAGGATTACATTCAGGAGATGTGTTTGAAGCGGTCAATGGGCAATCCATGGCTACTTGGAATCAGTTTGTGGTGGCAATACAAGGGAGTCCCGATAAAACGGTCAAATTAAGTGTGGAACGAAGTGGACGGATACTAAGTGTGCCGGTTCGTCCGATCAAAGACGCTCAAGGTTTTGGTTTTATTGGTGTGGCTCCTGTCACTGTTCATGGCGCAGGAATGGCCATTACGGGCGGTGTCGAGCAGACGTGGAGTTATACGCAGTTGATCTTTGATGCGTTAGGAAATTTATTTACGCACAAGAATGCGTTTGTCAAAGATATGGGTGGACCTGTGAAAATTGTCGCTGTCATCGGTCAACAGGCGCAACAGGGTTTGTTGAATCTGGTGAATTTGACTGCCATTTTGAGTTTGAATCTGGCCATTTTTAATTTATTGCCGATTCCTGCGTTGGATGGTAGCCGATTTTTGTTTATGTTGGTGGAAGGAATTCGCGGTAGGCCGATTGATCCGCGCAAAGAGTATATGGTTCATGTGGTGGGATTTGCAATTTTGATTTTATTTACTGTGTTTCGTACCTATCTAGATGTGACACAAATGTTCTAAAAACCATGATTGATGAGAGAAAGGCGGCTTTTTTTTGCAGTCGGATATTTCGGTTTCGGGGACTGAAAATGTGTATCGATTGCTTGATTTTGCAAAAATACAGGGCATCGATCAAGACTTGGAAAATGCAATTAGGCTTTTACTCGCGCAAAATGTGCGAGTATTTTTATCGCAATTAGAGCGAAAAGTGACTTTGGTGTTGCCCGCACAGGATGATGTCTCTCCTCTTGTATTAGCGCGGTGTTGGTCTGTTATTCAAAAATCATTGGCTGCTGCCAAAGTGGATATAAAACGCAGTGAATCAGATTCTTTTACTAAAAATATGCCTACGACAGAATTAGCATGGAGCAGGTATGAGGATTATCTTTTAGCGGCCTGTATGATTGTGATGGAGCAAGAAACGGGTGTACAAGTACTGCTGAAAAATGCAATGTGGAATTTGAAAAAGCATGATGTGTTTGTACTAATGATGGCAGGGTCACTCGATGTGCCTAAACGCAAGCGTCTTGACGTGCTTTTGGGATTGCAATTGCAGGGGCTAATGGGTAAGTTGGTTACTGTGGTACTGGAATCACATCAAGATAGTGAACAAATGGTGCAGGCATTTAGGGACGATATGGATGCGGATGTGATTGCCATTGTTCGCAAGCAGGCTGAGGAGACCATCCGTTCGGAAGAGAAAAAACCTGAGGGCAGATCGATCTATGGTCAAACGTTTGCCGATGAAGCTGTCGCTATTTCGTCAATCCAAGATGAAATGAGACGTGTGGTGATAGCCGGAAGAGCATTTGGCTTAGATATACGAGAATTACAAAATAGCCGCAAGCTCATCACATTTCACGTCAATGACCACACTGATTCAATTACGTGCAAAGTATTCCTTCGTGGGGGAACAAAAGAAAATCAAAACATCGACTGGATTACTGAAAATTCATATGTGCGCGTGCGGGGAGCGGTGCAATATGATGCGTATGCAAAAGAATTGACGTTGCAAATCCAAGATGCGGTTCCCTATTATCCACCGGTGGTTATAGATGACGCAGCGCACAAGCGTGTCGAGTTACATGCGCATACGCAAATGAGCGCCTTGGATGGCATTGTTTCTGCTACTGAACTGATTCGCAAGGCA
>JAJZCJ010000255.1 GCA_021846145.1 Bacillota bacterium | reverse complement strand
ATGGATCATATTCGCTGGGTGCCTGTGGCAACCCTGCGAGCAAGGCACATTGGGCTGGCGATAATTTCCATATTGGGCGGTGGAAGTAGACTTGAGCTGCTTCTCCCACACCATAAGCACCATGACCAAGATATACTTCATTGAGGTACAATGAAAGTATATCATTTTTAGAAAGGCTTCTTGTGACCATGATGGCAATGGCAATTTGTTTGAGTTTTCTACTAATGGTCTTTTGATCTGTCAAAAAAACATCTTTCACTAGTTGTTCAGTAATGGTACTGGCACCTTGTACTAGGCTTCCAGCTTGAATATCGGCAATCATCGCTCTAACGATGCCTTCCAAGTCAAAGCCCATGTTGTGGTAAAAATTTTGATCCTCAGTGGCAATGACCGCTTGTTTTAAGAAAGTGGGCATTTTAGAAAGCGGTATATACCCACCATGACTGTTACTGATTTGATGTACCTTGACTACTAGTTGCTTGGTCATCGAAGGTTGCCATATCGAATTGATGTACAGGAAGCTAGCAACACTCACTAGTAGCAGAAGGCTGATTATTGTTGTCAGGACACGTCTCATCGAATTATCCCTGCTATCAGATTTATGCACGATTAGGAACAGTCATCACTTTTCAGATGGGATTCATGGCATCATCCAATTCAGTGATCCTTCCTGATGATATGGTATCATTTTATTTGCTGATTTGCTTTGTCGGTGTGAACGGTTATTCCGGCACTTCTTCACGGAGTTCATTTTCTTCAAAATAAATTAATTTTGAGTCTTCATCATAGGCAAAAAGTTCTGCATAACGGCCCCAACTGATCAGCGTATCAAGCTGTTGTTCTGCTTCCGTTTTGCCTAAGCTGTTCTGTAGAATTTCTAGGAAAAATTCGCGCGGCATCTGACCGTTGCGCTTCGATTCAAGCACCCACAGTATGCGTTCCATCAAAGTGACATGTTTGAGTGCTTGCTCTCGAACAAGCGTCTTGCGCTCAAGCACGGTGGCATCCGCTAATTTTTTGCCAATATTAGTGAGTTCGAAATCTCCGCTCAACACTTCGCCGAAGCCGAAAATTCGTGCAGTTTCAACGATGGGCAGTAAATCTTCTAAGTCAAGAGACAACGATTCACCAATTTTGTACAAATCAACTTTTCCGCCAAGGTCGTCAATGAGTTCAACAAAACCAGTCACCGCCCCAGCAGTCACGTTGGGAATGGTAGTGATTTTACGGGCCATTTGCGCCGCTTCCTGTTGGATCGCGCGTACTTCTTTTTGTTGCGTCATAATCGAGTATAGTTCGTCGACCAAACGAGTAAATGGCTCTGATTTGCGCTCACGCCAATGCGGGAGGGGAATAGGAAGATCGAGAATCACGCGGGCGGGGTCGCGCGACAGGACAATGGCGCGATCAGCCATGTAAACCGCTTCTTCAATGCCGTGTGTAACAAGCACAATCGCCTTAGTAGGGATTTTGCCCATCTGCCAAAGTTCTAGCAGGTCTCGCTTAAGATTTTCTGCCGTAAGGACGTCTAATGCAGAAAATGGTTCGTCCATGAGCAAGATATCCGGCTCCATCACAAGCGCCCTGCCAAGTCCTACGCGTTGCCTCATGCCACCTGATAATTCTTTGGGATACGCACTTTCAAATCCATCCAGACCAATCATGTCAATGACTTCAATTGCCTTGTCGCGTTTTTCAGTACGTGAAAGCGGTGCATAGCGCAATCCTAATTCCACATTTTCCAGCACCGTCAGCCAAGGGAAAAGCGCAAATGATTGAAATACCATACTGACCCCAGGGTTTGCCCCTGAAAAAAGTCGGTTGCGATAGTAAACTTCACCTGCAGTCGGGCGAACAAGACCAGCAATGATTCGCAGTAACGTTGATTTGCCAGATCCGGATGGACCTAGCAAGGCGACAATTTCTCCTTCTTGAATGGTGATTTGGATTTCACTTAATACACGTATGAAATGTCCATTTGCTCCCTCAAAGTCTTTGCTGACATTGCGAACTTCAATCAATTCATTTGCCATTGGCTATCATCCTTACTCTAAGTGGTATTTATTTTCCGCTAAGCGATACATGGGGCGCCAGAGCACGCGATTGATCAAAACAACAAAAATCGACATTACGGCAATTCCTAATGTGATTTCAGCCCAGTTGCCGTTCATCGTGGCATTTGCAATATAGGAGCCTAACCCTGAGGCGATAAGTGTGTGATTTTTCCAGTTCACAATTTCTGCGACAATGCTGGCATTCCAAGCACCACCGCTGGCGGTGATCAAGCCAGTGACTAGATTAGGGAAAATAGCAGGGAGAATTAAAGTTTTCCATCTTTGGATGGGGTGTAAACGCAGAATCAAGGAAGCCTCTTTCAATACGGTTGGGATGGCCATGGTGCCTGCAATGACGTTAAACAGAATGTACCATTGGGTGCCCAGCATCATGAGCGGAATAGATCCCCAGTCGAAATTGATATGAAAGGCCATGTACAGCATCGCGATTAAACCAAAAAATAAATTGAAAGGAAAAGATGAAAAGACTTGTACTAAGGGCTGTGCCACTTTGGATAAATTGCGGTTTAAACCAATCGCCACGCCGACAGGCACAGTCCACAGTGCGCCTAAGATGGTGGCGATGGTCACACGTAAAAAAGTGTAGAATCCCATTTTTATGGCAAATATGATCTGGCCCCATCCTAATTTGGAGATGTCGGCAATGCCCACAAGTACGTAGCGGAGGGCGAATAATAAAATGATAGACCACACGAGGATGAGTAGCCAGCGCATATATGGTCTTTTTTTCAAAGACGGCACCTGAGCAATCATTAGTGTGGTTGGTTTTAGGCGCATTGGGAAAAGCGTGCTCATCGTCGTGCCCAGCGTCGCAAATGAATTTTGTACCCATTCAGATCGTCGTAGAAGTTGTAAAAACCATGAACTGGGTGCCTCATTTGCGGAATTTTGATCAAGTATAAATTTTTGTGACCAAGCGACAAGTGGTCGCCATACCAACTGATCCACTGCGATAATGACGATCACCATCGTTAAGATTCCGTAGACTTGATCGGGTATATTGCCAGCAGCTATGGCTTCTGCCATATAAGATCCGATGCCTGGCAACTGAATGTGGTTGTGCAAGACGGTAATCGATTCTGAAGCAGCTAAAAAAAACCAAGCGCCCCCAAATGACATCATGCTGTTCCATACTAGACCGATCATACTAAAAGGAACTTCGAGTTTCACAAATTGCGCCCATGCACGTAGACGATAAATTTTCGACGCTTCTTTTAGGTCTTCGGGAATGATCGTGAGCGAATGATAAAAACTAAAAGTCATGTTCCAGACTTGACTAGTGAAAATAGCAAATATGGAAGCAAATTCAGCTCCCAACAATGTTTTGGGGAAGAGGGCTAGAAATCCAGTGACGGTAATTGACAAAAAACCAAGCACTGGTACCGATTGTAGGATATCTAAAGCAGGTATCATGAATTTTTCGGCAGTTTTATGATAAGCAGCATATCTGCCATAAACCAAAGTAAAAGTAAGGGATAACAGATAAGCAATAAACATTCGCAATAATGATCGTCCTGCATAATAGGGCAGGTACTTAGGGTCTAGGGAGATAGCACTGGCTGATTTTATCGAAAAAGGGACATTCATGCCTTTGCCTAGGTCTAAAATGGCATAAAGTGTACCTGCAATTAGTATGACGACAACCAAATCTGGCCAACCAATTTTGTGTTTTAAGCGTATTTGCATCAGCCAACGATTCATTATGTCCTCACACTCCAGTAATCAATGGTCTTATTGTACAATAAGATCGCTCACTGGCGCACGAGTAAGATACTTATGGGGTGTCGATTTTAGAGGAAAATGATTGAGTCGGGTCAACTTTAACAAATTTATGTTTGAAACGCCAGACAACGTATGCTAGGGCAATGACAAGTAACCCAAATAGGCTAGCTAAAATTGGGTGGATCACAGACCAAGTGACGATCACTTGCCATTTGGAACTCACTGTACTGCCAAGGAAAATAAACACGATACTCCACAGCGCAGCAGACACTAAAGAGATGATCGCATATAGCCCTAGTCCCATTTTATTCATGCCCGCCACGTAAGCAATCAATACGCGAATTCCGGCAATAAACCGACCTAGACCGACAATAGGGAGTGAATAGCGTCTAAAAACCACTTCTGCTGAATGTAGTTTGGCTTCATTGAGTCCCACGTAACGACCGAATTTTAACAGAATCGGTCTGCCTACGTAACTTCCGATGACGTAGGCTAAAAGTGAACCTAGCCATGAACTTAAAATAGTGACAATGAGCAAGGGGACAATTTGAAACACTCCTTGGTGCCACATGACACCAGAGAAAACAAGAATGGTTTCCGCTGGGAATGGAATGAGCAAAAATTCAAGGATTAATGCAAAGGCAACGCCTGCATATCCATAATGTGCTAACAATGCGTGAGGGGACATGTCCACCATCCATTCTCGTAAAGCATTCATTCTATGATAGACTATGATCAATGTAA
>JAJZCJ010000254.1 GCA_021846145.1 Bacillota bacterium | reverse complement strand
AGGTGGGAACGATTGCTGGTGGTTATGTGCAAGATGGGAAAATGATTCGTGATGCTGATGTGCGTTTGTTGCGAAATGGTGTGATTGTGTATGAAGGCAAACTGGATTCACTCAAGCGTTTCAAGGAAGATGCGAAAGAAGTTAACTCCGGCTATGAGTGCGGATTTACGCTGGGGAATTTTAACGATATTAAAGAGGGCGACATCGTGGAAGTCTATAAGATGGAGGCCGTATCCGCAGAGTAGGTGATGAAAGTGAAAGTACGTGCTGAACGAATTGCGCTACAAATGCAAAGAGAAATTAGCGATATTATTCAAAGTCAGGTGAAAGACCCCCGTGTTGGTTTTGTTACTGTTACAGCCGTGGAGGTTACCAATGATTTTCAGCATGCCAAAGTGTATGTTTCTGTACTTGGCAATGAGGGGGAAAGGGAAATTTCCTTGCATGCTTTGGAACGAGCAAGGGGATTTATCCGCACTGAAATTGGCAGGAGAATCCGCTTGCGATTGACACCAGAGATTCAGTTTGCGTTAGACGAATCATTGGATTACAGTATGAAAATCGGTCGGGTGTTGCACGAAATTTTTCCTCAAAGTGAAACGGACGGTGAAAAACGTGACAGTGACGGGGAATAATGACTATCAGGGAATACTGAATGCCATCACGAGTGAACCTGATCAAATACTCGTGGTGTGTCATATCAGTCCTGACGGAGATGCCATTGGCGCGGCATTGGCAATGGCTCACTTTTTAGAACAGGCGGGGAAGTCATTTACGGTGGTGAATGATGACCCTGTTCCGTCACGCTATGATTTTTTACCAGGTGTGGAAAAATTTCAACGAACGGAACACATCTCTAGTAAATTTAATACGATTGTGTCACTGGATTGCGCTGACCTAAAACGACTAGGTAACACAATCAATTTATTTGCGGATTCTCATCGGTTGATCAACATTGATCATCATGAAACTAATAATTCTTATGGTGAGTTGAATCTAGTACAGGCCGAGGCGTCAGCTACTTGCCTGGTGTTGTATCGCATGTTTCGTGCGACAGACGTGACGATTGATCGCGATATGGCAATTTTGCTGTATACAGGCATTCTTTTTGATACGGGTGGTTTTCGTTATAACAACACTACTCCTGAAATTCACCATGCGGCAGCCGACTTGCTTTCACGAGGATTTGAACCTTTTTTGATTGCCGATCGTGTACTTGAATCGCTTACTCGTGAGCAGGTGGAACTCGTGCGTCTTGGTTTATCCACGCTTAAAATTCACGACACTGGGAGAATTGCTTACGTGGTGGTCAGCCAAGAATTGTTGCGTTTATCTGGTGCTAGTGACGATGATACAGAGGTGTTATTGCCATATACAAGATCGCTTTCTGGCATCGAAGTAGGATTGCTTTTCAGGGAGCGTCCTGACGGTTCAGTGAAGGTTAGTTTGCGTTCGCGAGATCGTGTGGATGTGGCGAATCTTGCTTTGCATTTTGGTGGTGGCGGACATGTGCGTGCGGCAGGCTGTAGCTTTGACGGCCCGATCGATCAAGCGGTATATCTGTTGGTGACGGCGGTTGCCGAAGCGGTTAAAACCGCATTTTCATGATATGAATGGTATTTTTATTTTGGACAAGCCAAAAGGCCTTTCTTCCCAGCAAGCGGTGACAAAGGTAAAAAAGATACTTGGTGCCAAGAAGGCTGGCCACGGAGGAACTTTAGATCCTGATGCAACCGGTGTACTGCCTATTTATCTTGACCAAGCCACTAGATTGGCTGAATATGTGCTTAGTGGGGAAAAGGAATACTTGGCTCAAGCTACGTTTGGGTTTGCCACTGACACTCAGGATGCGACGGGTCAGGTCATTGAGGTCGGAGATCCTTCCCAATTAACAGTACAGCGCGTTTCCGAAGTCTTGTCACAGTTTGTGGGCACTTTTTCGCAGATTCCACCTCAATTTTCGGCCTTGAAAATTGATGGAAAGCCTGCTTATGCATGGGCGCGACAGGGAATGGAAGTAGATCTTAAATCGCGCCTCATCACCATCGATGAAATTCGCATAGAAAGTATTGTTCTAAATCAAACGGCATATCAGGTTCGTTTTCACGTAGTCTGCAGTAAAGGAACATACATACGGACACTTTGTCATGATCTGGGTAAAAAATTAGGAGTGCCTGCACATATGTCCGCATTGCAGCGAACAAAGTCTGGGCCATTTTCCATCGCACAAGCCCATTCAATTTCCAGCGTACAAGAAAATGGTTGGCAAGTAGTGTTGCCACCAGAAATGGGTGTCGAAAGTTTACCTAAGGTTCATTTTGATACTGAATTAACGAAGAAAATCTTTCATGGTGTGGCGGTATTTATCAGCATCAGTCATGATCAGCATATCATGTCACATTTGCATGACGCGGAGATCGTGAGGGTACATGATCAGCGCGATCGACTCATTGCCATTTGTGTCGTTCATATACATATGACTGACATGATCGAATTTCGCCCGCAAAAAGTTTTTTCGAATGCCGAGGTGGACTTTTGAGCATGCAAGAGTCATTTGTGTATTTAACTTCTCCTGTTCAAATTCATGATTTAACACCGCGCACATTTGCTATCGGCAAATTTGACGGACTGCATGTTGCCCATCAAGTGGTGATTCGGCAAGCTGTTGCGTCTGCCATGGCTACCAATACGATGCCATGCGTATTCACGTTTTCACCACATCCTCGTAATGTGCTAACGGGTGATCCAGCATATGAAAAAATGCTGACACCTCCTTATGAGCGCGTGGAAGTGGCCAAAAGTTTGGGTGTGAAAGAGATGTACATCGCTAATTTTAACGCTTCATTTCGCGCGCAAAGTGCAGAAGAATTTATGATCAACTACTTACTTCCGCTTGGTGCTAAGCATTTGGTGATTGGGTATAATTTTCGATTTGGGAAAAATGGCGCGACAGACGCTTCAGGTCTTAAATTGATTGCTAATCAATGGGGAATTACTGTCGATGTGATTGATTCTGTCATTGATCATGGACAACCTGTGAGTAGTTCGCGAATTCGTGCGTACTTAGAAAGTGGAGCGGTGGCTAGTGCTGCTGAGCTATTGGGGAGGCCTTACCGCGTGCGTGGGATAGTGGTCAGAGGGGATGCGCGAGGACGTAGCATCGGTTTTCCCACCGCGAACCTAAGGGCGACTGAACAGTACGTTTTGCCAAAAGTAGGAGTTTACGTGGTCGATGTTAGGGTGTTTGCTACGGTGTATAGAGGAATGATGAACTTAGGATTTCGTCCGACGGTGGATAATGCGGGGCATTTGTCAATGGAAGTATACTTGTTGGATTTTGATGGCGATTTGTATGGGCAAGAATTAATGGTCGATATGCTTCATTTTATCCGGGATGAACAAAAGTTTGCCTCTCTTTCTGTCCTTCAAGAACAATTGCAAAAAGATCGCGATTTCGCACGAAATTGGCCTTTAATTTGATCGTTTTTCCTTTACTCGCGAAATTCGGAAGTGTATACTTACATACATTGTGTCATACTAAATGATATCATTTAGGCGACTTCGCGGTAGCCCGCAACCTCGGCGGATACTGGGTGGTTCGCGTATTGGCAGGGAAAATTGAGGAGGTAATTATTTATGGCTCTTACGCCAGATCGCAAGTCGGAAATTATTACAGGTTTTGCAGTACATGAAGGGGACACTGGTTCTCCGGAAGTCCAGGTGGCGCTGCTCACCGAACGCATTAACTACCTGAATGAACATTTTAGAACGCATAAAAAGGATCATCATTCTCGCCGTGGGTTATTTAAGATGGTGTATCAACGTGCTCATTTGCTTAGGTATTTGCGTGAACATGATATCAATCGTTATCGGACACTCATTACCCGTTTGGGATTGCGTAAGTAAAGATAGAAGCGGGGTAATTCCCGCTTTTTTCTGTCATTTTTGATCGTGAGAGGAGGTTTTGGTTTGGCATTTTATCAACGAACAACACTTGGTGGAAGACCTTTAGTGCTCGAGACAGGAAGACTAGCCAAACAAGCGAATGGTGCTGTTCTTGTTACTTATGGAGATACTGTTGTATTGGCAACAGTCACTGCCTCTAAAAACCCTACACCACTTGATTTTTTTCCTTTGACAGTCAATTTTGAAGAGCGCCTTTATGCAGTGGGTAAGATTCCTGGAGGGTTTATTAAACGAGAAGGCCGTCCCAGTGAAAAGGCGACTTTAGCTTGTCGCTTGATTGATCGACCTATTCGTCCGCTATTTCCTGACGGGTATCGCCACGATGTGCAAGTAGTGGTGTTGGTGCTCTCGGTTGATCAAGATTGTGCCCCTGAAATAGCTGGCATGATTGGTGTGTCTGCGGCACTTGGTGTTTCTGATGTGCCGTTTAATGAACCGATTGCAGGTGTGATTGTAGGTCGAATTAACGGTGAGTTTGTCGTGAATCCCACACATGCACAGGTTGAAGAAAGTGAGATGCACTTAGTCGTAGCAGGAACCAAGGACGCCATTATGATGGTGGAGGCGGGAGCAAAAGAAGTATCTGAAACGGTGAT
>JAJZCJ010000253.1 GCA_021846145.1 Bacillota bacterium | reverse complement strand
TTTTTGCGCGGAAAAACGATAATTCGGTGCATAAAGCACGACTGATTTCCCTTCCGGATTGATCGTTCGGTTCATCCGATACTTACGCAATTGTCTCAGTTTACCGTTTTTTGCATTGGTAACCTCAATAATCGTTTCCTTTGTCGCAACGTCGACGTCACCGATCAGTTGCCCTTTGTCATTCAAAAACTCCTGATGAAACGCTACCACTTCGTCACCCAGGAACACGGCCACTTCCGCTTCTTGGCGCTCCGAACGCTCACTGGATACCGCCATCGCCTTAATCAATGCGCCCATATTCTTAGCGCAAGATGGTCCTACGCCCCGTTGAATGCTCTTGGGACTTGTTAACGTCCTGCCACATTTACCGCATGAAATCATCGATGATGCTCCTTCATCAGACTTTTGCCCAAGCAATTCCAATCTCATGCGGCAAGACTACATCGAAAAACTTCGAAAAACTACATCAATTTTGATTGCTTTTCTTATGATTCAAATTCCCGGATTGAACCCCCGAATTCCCCAAATACAAGTCGCTCCAAAGTATCTTTAATCCACGCTTCAAAAGTTTGATCATCCATTCCTTTGCTATATGTCGTCAACGAAAAATGACGATTAAAGGCCCAAAGATCGTGATCTACACGCAGACTCGGATTTCCTACATACCCAAGCGAGCTTACTCCTTTTTTGAATTTATAAAGATCCGCCGCACTTCGAAATGTGATTTGATATTGGAGTTCTCGATCTGAGTCTATCTTAGATACTGTTAAAGAAATGCCAAAGTCAGCATCAACAGTTTCTTCAATCGCTTGTGATGTAATAAGTTTCTCCCGACTGAACGGTATCCCGAGAAGCGTTAAAATTTCATGTGTACCGCTTACACCTTCTCCTCCATATCCACACCCACAACCCGCTAACCACCATTCTTTTCCACGATTATTAATAAGAATCAAGCGATACTTCACGATGGTTTTAGACACACCCTGAATCTTAGAAATCTGATATTGGTTCGGCAGTTGATTGCCGTATACCTTAATTTTTACAACTGTCCCGAAATCCTCAATGTGGTTCCGAACAAAGTCGACATTTTCGCTGGTAATTCCGCTATCAACAGTCACAATATTCCCTTTATTGCTTGCATTATCGAACATTCTTGATCCCTCCATTTTATATCGCGCCACTAACTGAAATCCGGCGATAGTCAATAAAGTCGTTTGAGAAATTCTCAACTCTTTTGACATCGTTTCCAGATCTACACTTAAATCATCTGGTAAATCAATTGTTTTCCTCATCTAATCGCACACCTTTAGTTAATCTATTTGATTTTATTATATGTCATTTTATTATGTACGTAAATACATATATTTGTGCGTGAATATGCATATATTTTATGTATCTAAATGTTTATTGTGTCCTTGTTGTGAACATTTCTCATACAATGAAGGGAATAAAGATATTTTATAGAAAATGTTATATGGATGTATTGTTTTACAATTACCATTGCCATTGCCATTGCTTTTCGAAACCCCCTGCCGTAATATTCTTTGCACTAAGAAAGAATCGGAGTGATCGACATGGAAATTTACACCATCGGATACGAAGGGGCTTCAATTGACGTATGGCTAAAAGTTCTATCGACTCGTAACATTACATGTTTAGTGGATATTAGGGAACGACCGATTAGCCGCAAAAAAGGGTTTTCCAAAACTAAGCTAATGCAATCCGTCGAAGCGCTCGGCATTAAGTATATACACATAAAAGAATTGGGATCCCCAAGTGATATTCGAACCCAACTTCACAAAGAGGGGGACTATATCACCTTTTTTGAACGATACGAACAGCATCTCGATCATCAAATTAAGGCGATAAATGAATTGTCTGAACTAGCTCAAGAAGAAACGATATGTCTATTGTGCTTTGAACAAAATCATGCACGATGCCATAGAAATAGCGTGGCGAAACGTTTAAAATCTTTGATTCCCAAAGAGGCGAAGATTATCAATGTCGACTGTTCAGAACGAGTGGCAAGAGAAGAGCATTTTGATTACGGTAAAAACTTACCCTACGCCCAGTAAAAAATATCAAGAGACTGTTTGTGTGGCTGGGATCGACCAGGATGGAAACTGGATTCGAATATATCCCATTCGTTTTCGATACTTAGAAGATGACAAACAGTTTACGAAATACTCCATTGTCAAAGCTTTAGTTCGTAAAAACGAAAAAGATTTTCGTTCTGACAGTTTCAAGATTGATTCTGATTCCATTCAAATCCTTAGCAAAATGGGAACCGATCACAGTTGGCAAGCAAGAAATAGTATTGTATTGCCGACTGTGGCGAGTTCGATAGAAACGATTAAAGAACGTTACGAAAGCACCTCACATTCATTAGGCATCTTTAAGCCGAAAGAGATCTTTGACTTCATTGTCGAGGTCGACAAAGAATCCGCTCGTGTTAAACAGAATGAATTTATAAAACAACTAACGCTATTTGATCCTCAAGCACCTAAAAACCTAAAACCATTGCCCTATAAATTTTCATATCGATTCAACTGTAACCATCCAAATTGCAAGGGACATAAATACATAATTTTGGACTGGGAAATCTATGCTGCATTTTTTGCATGGGAAAAGAAATATGGGCTTGAAAACGCTATTAATATGATTCAAAAAAAATGGATGGATGAAATGTTTGCTCCATCTAGAGATACTTACCTTATCGTCGGAACGACATTTCCTAATCCGACATTTACTGTCTTGGGTGTCTATTGGCCACCGGTAAATTTACAGTATTCGTTATTTTAAACTCACCTAGCTTCTACAATCTTTTAGAACGGTATTCTTTGCTCATTAACGAGCGTTTTTTCGCAATAAACTCGTTGGTGGTCGATCATGATTTATTCAGGCTGATATTTTCCTGCCTTCTACGTAACACTGACCCCCAAGCTATTCTCGATCGCTTTTCTCTGTTAAAAATAAATATTACCATACTAGAGGCTTACTGCCCTTTTTCTCACTGAGTCTCCGATACAAATGAGGCCTGTCTCAACCATCCGTCCACTTCAGCATCCAGCATGGCGTAAGGATACGTCGCCTGATACGTACGCTGTTTAAAATTGAACTCGACAAAAACATCAAACTCCCTTGACTCCACGTGCAAAAGCTGAATGTCATGTTGCTTCAACGATTTCGTGGATTGCTTCCCTAATTGCAACACGCGATCATACAACCGCTGCAGCAATAAGTGCTGACGCACCTCGGCAAACGGACGCAAGTGTTACACCCCCACAATCAGAACATATGTTCGCTTGCAGTATAGAACTATATGGTCAGCTTTGCAAACGTGTTCTGTTTTAGATGCGATTTGTGTTCTGGCTGTTGCAATGTGTTGTTATTGCATATTCATTACGTCTTTATTGCGCGCACTCTTGCAATCACGTTTTCAACTACGCGTTTTACACGTATTTATTATGCATTATATGCGTGTTAAATGTGTATATATTTTGTCGGTATGATTAATTGTGTATTCAATGTGTTTTTATTGTGCTATGATTACGTATATAAATCAGGAGGTGTGCGATATGAAATACATTGGTCTTGACGTTGGCAATGGCAGTACCTGCATTTATGTCCGCTACGAGGACGGAACGATCGACGAGGTGTCCATTGCCTCGACGTTCGGCTACTTTGATGACGAACCCACCGCCGCCGTTGCGGGCAAAACAAAGGCATTATCTGCTGACATCTACACGCTGGGTGGTCGCCAGTACGTGCTTGGGTACAAAGACGTCGAAGAAGTGGGCGCGGAACCGATCGGTACATACAGCCGTGAAGATCGGATCCACTTGGGCGCTTATCAGAAGTTGGTCAAACTCGCATTATTAATGGCGGCCACAATGAACGGTGATACCGGCGTCATTGAAGTAGCGCTTGGGTTCGGCGTTCCCAATGAAGATTATCGCGATGAACAGCTCGGTGAGATTACCAAGTGGTTTGCAGAACCCACCACTGGCGGCAAAAATGGCCAACAACTTATCGTGACCGTCAAACAACTCGAATTGGTGAGCCAGCCCATTGCTGTCTTGCTGGACGCATACTACGACCAAAACGGAACGGTTCGCGACACTGACATTGAGAAAGAAGACACGCTTGTCATCGACAGCGGGTCAGGCACGCTGGATATGACGGAACTTCGCGGGTTTCGTATCCTCAAACAGACCAGCAAAGCAGCCGGTATGAACGACGTGTATAAACTTGCTACCGAGTACATTGAGCGACGCGAGCCAAAGGTTCGTGTGAATCCCTATGACCTGGAACAACAGATTCGTAGCCAAATCGCGGCAAAAGAGATGTTCTATCGATACGGCCGAATCGTTGTTTCCATCACAGCGGCTTATCAGAAAGCGATTGAGACGGTGTGGGACCTCATGGTAAACTCGATCGAAAGAGAATACCCTAACCGCACGCGGTTTCATCGGGTACAGTTAGCTGGCGGCACCGGAGAAGCGTTTTACTCGCACTTCGTCAACTGGATGTCGCAGATTGAAAAGTCACCGGATCCTCAAATGGCGATCGCCCGCGGTCTGTGCAAATATGTCGTTTCTCTAGCATTTGCGAGCGAAGTGGTGGAAGTTTCCCGCGTGGCAGAAG
>JAJZCJ010000252.1 GCA_021846145.1 Bacillota bacterium | reverse complement strand
ATTTACAAAAATGTGGATACCTATGATTCCGTCTTGGATTACCACGTCAGTGTTTGCGTTGATAATTCTTCTCATCAATGCCTTTGGCACAAAGAATTTCAGCTATGTTGAATCATTGATGAGTGTAGTTAAGATTGCTGCCCTAGTAGGTCTAATTGTGGTGCTTGGTTTGGAGTGGGTACATCCTTATGCGAATCAAGGTCAGGCTTTAACAAGCGGACAATTTCACAGTAGGTTCTTTGCAAATGGTGTATCTGGGCTCTTTCAGTCCATGCTCATTGTGATTTTTGCGTATGCAGGAATTGGTGTATTTGGTACCGCAGCAGTGGAAATGAAGAACCCAAAACACATCGAGCGTGCAGCGTGGGTGACTATTTCCGCGCTAACCATCTTGTATATCGTATCGATTGCCATACTACTGGTAGTGGTTCCCCTACATGATATCGGTACGAATATCAGTCCGTTTGTGATCGCACTCCAACATACTGGAATTCCCATCATCGCACAGATTTTTAATGGCATTATTCTGATTGCTTCTTTTAGTGTGATGGCGGGATCGGTTTTTTCTGCTAATCAAATATTGTATGGACTGGCGCAAATGCATGAATCCCCATCATTCGTGACACGCACAGGAAAAAATAATGTTCTCTACGGGGCACTTGCCATTACGGCCACAAGTATTGCTATTACTATTTTGATATCTTATCTATTGCCAGCTAACGTCTATAATTTTTTGATCAGTTCATCAAGTTTTTTTACATTGCTCACTTGGTTTTTGATATTGTGGGCGTTTTTGTCTTGGCATAAAATCACTCGTGGTAAAGCATTGTTTGTATCTTCACTGGCGATGGGAAAGCCTGTGATGACTGTGGTCGTGATGATCATTATTGTCTTGCTCGCTGGGTATGCCTTGTTGCAGCGCGATCAATTGTATGGTTTTTATGCATTTGTTGTCATTCTTCTTGCTATCTCAGCTAGTTACCTTTTCTTTATAAAAAAATCAAAGAAAAATAACACGGCAATTTGAATAAATTTTCAAAATAATAAAGGTGTGAGTCTGGAAATATGCTATCATTTTAAAAAAAGAACGAAAATGAGGAGCGAGCAGATGAGCATCGTTGAAGTATCGAACCAAGGTGTATTTGGGAGTGGAGAAGTGACTTTTGGAGGTAGTTTTGTGCCAGAAGTGTTGCAGACCGCACTGGGGCGTGTGGCGGAAGCATTTGAAAGGTATAAGGACGATCCTGAATTTATTGAAGAGTACAACTATTATATGAAGGAGTATGTAGGGCGCGAAAATCCACTTTATTATGCCCGTAACCTCAGTGAAAAACTGGGGGGTGCCAAGATCTACTTAAAGCGGGAGGATCTCAATCATACCGGGGCTCATAAGATTAACAACACAATTGGCCAAATATTGCTTGCCAAGCGCATGGGCGCAAAACGCATCATCGCAGAGACTGGAGCCGGTCAACACGGAGTGGCAACTGCGACGGTGGCGGCGCTTTTTAATCTGCCATGTACCATTTATATGGGTGAGGTGGACATGGAACGTCAAGCACTCAATGTGTTTCGCATGGAACTCCTTGGTTCGAAGGTAGTTGCGGCAAAATCAGGTAACCGCACGTTGAAGGAAGCGGTAGACGAGGCGTTAATGGACTTTGCCATGAATCACGAGGATACATTCTATCTGCTCGGTTCCGCGGTGGGACCACATCCGTATCCGCTCATGGTTAGGCATTTTCAGTCTATTATTGGGCGGGAAGCGAAGGCGCAAGTGCTTGAGAAAGAAGGCCGTCTGCCTGACTATGTGGTGGCTTGTGTGGGTGGCGGTTCGAACGCCATCGGCTTATTTTATCCATTCGTGGATGATTTGGCTGTTAAAATGGTGGGCGTGGAGCCGGGTGGCAAAGGAATCGCTACGGGATTTCACGCAGCACCACTCACTGCGGGAAAACCTGATATGATCCATGGCTTTAAGTGTTATGTGATGGACGACGCAGATAAGTGTCACTCGATTGCGGCCGGATTGGATTATCCTGGTGTGGGTCCGGAGCATTCTTATTATAAGTCGATTGGTCGCGCGGACTATGTGGCAGTAGAGGATCATGAGGCATTAGATGCTTTTGTTACCCTGTCAAAAACGGAGGGAATCATTCCTGCGCTGGAGTCCAGTCATGCGATTGCCTATGTGATGAAGCTTGCGCCAACACTTGCCAAGGATCAGGTGATCGTTGTCAATTTGAGTGGACGCGGGGATAAAGATGTGGCACAGGTGGCTGAGATGTTGAAATGAGCGTGAAATAGGGGAGTGAGTAATTTGGGCGAAGTAGTGTTTGATTTTCAACTCGATGATGTGTACCGGGCTCGTCGCAATACACTGGCTGACTTGCTGCGCAGAACCCGCGCGAGGAATCCGCAACGGTTGGCCATGGTATATGGGCAACAGCGCCTTACCTACGCGCAATTAGATGATTTGGTGAATCAAACGGCGTGGTTACTTGCTGATGATGGCGTGGAGAAGGGCACGCGGGTAGCACTGTTATCACGTAACAGCTTAGATTTTGTCGTGTTGAATTTTGCTATTGCACGCATCGGAGCGGTCATGGTGCCACTCAATTATATGTTGTCTGTTGCCGATCTTGCCTACATTTTGCAGCATTCTCAAGTCAGCGTACTGGCTTGTTCACAGGAGTTTACTGACGTATTGGCAGAGGCGGCGCAGGTGGCAGGTGTGTACATCATTAATCGTTACCTCATGGATACTGACACCACTGAATTAAACGATTGGATACTATTGGATGTGGCTCGCGCGACAAAGCCGCAAGATTCTTATGAGGCAGCGGTAATGGATAATGATGTGGCTCACATTCTCTATACTAGTGGCACAGAGTCACGTCCCAAAGGCGTGATGCTCACTCATGGCAACCTGATTGCAGAATACGTTAGTACGATAATTGAAGGGAAAATGGAATCAAAAGACGTGGCAATCCACGCTCTTCCACTATATCACAGCGCACAGCTTCATTGTTTCCTAGGCCCTGGCGTGTATATTGGTTCATCTGGCATCATTTTGCCTGGTGCGAGTCCTGAGTTGATTCTGGAAACCATTGAGACGGAGAAGGTCACCCAACTATTTTGTCCGCCAACGGTGTGGATTGCGCTATTGCGACATCCGGACTTTGCCACACGTGACCTGTCCTCACTGGAAAAGTGTTACTACGGAGCTGCCATTATGCCAATGGAAGTATTGAAAGAGTTGTCAGAACGCTTGCCAAACGCGAAATTGTGGAATTTTTATGGGCAAACAGAAGTGGCACCGCTTGCCACCGTGTTGCAACCGGAAGATCAGATGAGAAAACTCGGTTCTGCTGGCAAACCAGCGCTTAACGTGGAGACAAGAATTGTTGACGATGCAGGCAATGAAGTGCCATCAGGGAGCATTGGTGAAATTGTTCATCGCACGGCTCACGCGATGCTTGGGTATCTATTTGATGAAGAAAAGACAAGGCATGCTTTTGATGGTGGCTGGTTTCATAGTGGGGATCTAGGTGTAATGGACGAGGAAGGATATTTAACGATTGTGGATCGCAAAAAAGACATGATTAATACTGGCGGCGTTAATGTGTCGAGTCGGGAGGTAGAGGAATTTTTGTATACACTGCCAGGGGTATCAGAAGTGGCGGTGATTGCCGTTCCTGATCCGTATTGGATCGAAGCGGTGACAGCCATCATCGTGCCTAAATCAGGCGTGCAATTACATGAAGAAGATATCCTCACCCACTGCAGGCAGGGACTCTCAAAATTCAAGGTGCCGAAGTACATCACATTTGCTAATGGACTACCTAAGAATCCTAGTGGAAAAATCTTAAAACGGGAGCTTCGAGCGGATTATCAGCATCTCGCTGAACAGAAATAGCGATTAGAGCATTTGTTTAAGGTGCTCATCTTGCAGCATCGTTGTGAAAGAGGAGAGCAGGAGATCTTCGGAGGCGCTTTCCATCCATGCGCTCATGAAGCTACGCTTGACGGCGTGATTAGCGATGGGAATGAAGATAAGCCCGCCGTTTTTCGTCTCTTCTCTAACTGCCCATGTAGACATAATGGATATGCCATAACCATTTAATACTAATGATTTGAGGGTTTGAGGGTTGTTCGATTCTAGGACAACCCTAAAATCACGAAGATGGAGCCCTTCTTTTGCTAATGCGGTGACAAGTACTGCGCGCGTGCCTGATCCTACCTCGCGAATCATCAGGCGATCATCAAGCAGTTCATGGAACTGGACTGAAGTGCGACGACTGAGGGAGTGGCGAGGGGGCACAATAACACCTAATTCATCCTCCAGAAATGGTTGTTGGAGGATTCGGGTATCATATAATGGTGCTTCGACCAAACCGACCAACAGGTGACCGTCGGTGAGCATTTTGCTGATTTCTTCCGTGTTGCCTGTGTAGAGATGGACGCTAATTGAAGGGAATATGCGTCTAAATATGGCGAGTAGAGACGGGGCGATATACTCGGCGATGGTCATACTTGCACCTATTGTCAGTGTGCCGGTTAGACCACCTTGGGCTGTTTTGACATCAGTGATCGAATCCTCGAACAATTGGATCATTTGCTGTGCTTTTTGTTCCACAATTTTACCTGCTGGAGTTAGTTCTACCCCGCGTTGTTTGC
>JAJZCJ010000251.1 GCA_021846145.1 Bacillota bacterium | reverse complement strand
CGCCTGCGCACTGATGTCCCGTTGCAAGAGACTTATAAAACCTTGATAGTTTCCGCTCTTTTCCCAATTCATCGCACCCGATTTCGCCTGAGCTACTTTCGTTTGTGTGGCGCTCCAAGGGCTTCAATTCCCGACCAACGAATCGGTACATATGCACGTTGTCGTTTATGCTGACACTTCGCGCATGCCGTATTGCATGAGATTGATGGCAGCGTTTAAGTCCCGATCCATCACGTTCCCGCACTCTGTACAGTAGTAGACTCGATCTGATAACTTCAAGTCTACTTTCTTATGCCCACAGTCTGAACAGAGTTTTGATGAGGGATAGAATCGATCAGCAACAATCAACTCCACGCCGTACCAATTGCATTTATACTCAAGCTGCCGTCGAACTTCTGCGAGGCGATTGTCTTGAATCGCTTTGGCCAGTCGATGGTTCTTGATCATTCCTTTTACATTCAAGTCTTCAATGACGATGAATGCTGGCTTGGTTTTCACCAGTTTACTTGTCATTTGATGAATGTAATTGGTGTGTTGGTCACGAATTTTTTTGTTGACTGAACGTACTTCTTGTTCAAGTTTTTGTAAGCCGCGAGACTTCTTACAACGGCTTTTCACCTCCTTGGAATAGTGACGGCTCGCTCGCCGTTGAAGTCGCTTTTTGCGCTTCTCAAGTTGTTTCATCTTGCGCGTTTTGTTAATGTTTTTGAACACCTGTCCATCTGAGACAATCGCCAAGTCTTTAACGCCAAGGTCAATCCCGATAGGTGGCGTTGTTTCTTCGGAATTCGTGCAATCGACATCCACCGCAACACTGATATACCATCGACCGTTGTCATAGGTGATGCGCGGATTCCGATAGGACTCACCTATCGGTATTCGACCGTGTTCTTTAAGTTTTACACGCCCAATTTTCTCAAGTTGCACGTGTGTTTCCAGAATTTTTAACTTCAGCGGATCGTGATAAAAGCTGGGCTTTGTCTTGTGTTTTTGCTTAAAGGTTGGGAACTCTGCATTTCCTTTGAAAAAGTTCTTTAAAGCAATCGAACAATCTTTAATGGCTTGCTTCGTGATGTTGTTGCTGTAGTGGTACAACCATGCATATTTTGGTGTTTGCTTGAGTTGTGTTAACTGTTTGCGTAAAGCCCCATCAAACAAAAATTGCTTCGTTTGCGCATAATGCGCTTGTTCTTGACCCAACGCCCAGTTGTACGCCCATCGCGCCGTTCCTGCGGCTTGATAGAGAAGTGAACGCTGGTTATTATTCGGCGCGAGTTCGACTTTGAAGGTTTTACTCATCATCAGCCAACTCCTTGATCATTTTTCGCGCCTTATTTGCTCGCTTGCCTTGTAGCCTACACGAAAAAACGGTAACAATTTGAATTAAATCCTCGACAAGCTCTTGTTCTTCTGTTTTTTCTGTGTTGTCAATAATTTCTATGATAGTCCCATGCAGCGTTGCCACGTATTCCAGCAATTCAATTCCAAAACGCAAGAGCCGATCTTTGTAAAGCACCACCACCTTAGACACTTCATTGCGCTCAATACGCCGAATGAGGTCTTGTAGTCCCTTCTTTGCGTAATTGATACCGCTCCCAACGTCAGAAATGATCTCAAAAGGATTCCCTTGCGCTGTAAGATACGTCTTCACATTTTCAATTTGTCGTTCCAAGTCATCCTTTTGTTTTGCACTGGACACTCGACAATACCCAATTACAATTCGCGGTACTTGCCGAATGCCAAGTGTTTGATGCAATTGTTCATCAGAATAGTACCGATACCCATTCAACCCTTTATGATGAGGGATTAACACCCCACGTTTTTCCCAGTTCCGCAATGTTTGAGGCGTTTTATGAGCCAATTGTGCGAATTCGTGTATCGTGTAGTATTTCATTGTTTCACCACCCGATAACATTATAATGAAATGTCAGGTTTTTGTTAATAGTTATAGCTTATCTTTGGCTGTTTGGTCACCTCCTTAGATGCTGAATAGGTCAGACGTGCGGAAATAGGCATTCTGGAAGTCGTAAAGGATCTGGCTGATGTTTTTCTCGTACTGGTTGATGCGCGGTGAGAAGGCTAGTCCTGCGCCACGCCTAGAATCGGGGTCGGAAAAGCGCTTCATGATAGACACGCCGCCTGCATTGACGCTGTATTCGCGCATGCCTTGTGAGGCCATGTCAGAGAAGATTTCAAGGAAGTGAACGGCAGTCTGCATGGCGATGGCGTGGATGATCTGTTGACTCAGCGGCCAAATGCCCGCGATGTAATCCGGGAAAAGCAACGCTGGCATGTCCATCATCTGACCGCCAAGGAGGGTAACAAGAAACCCACCGGGGCCGATGACCACTTGTGAGAGTGCGCCTTGTGGTGGAACTATCCTTATTTGCCTAGATAAGGGTTGTGGTTTCAGCCAACTCATGGGAATATTTAGTATTTGCTGTCCCGTCGGATAAACCATGTTGTAATTTGTGATGGACATAATCGGCCCATATTGAAGTTCTGACCAGCCCCAATTGAAAAAATCGGATGCGACGAAATCTTGTTCTCGCACTTCCAAATCAAAGTCAATGCCTGGTCGAAAGCCGCGTTCTACCGCATCGCAGTTGTGCGTGGCAATGTGGTTGCCCGTGTAGGAGTGATCCGGATGATCTACCGTGAAATTGTAGACTTCTTCAGAAACATCACCTTCTACTTTGATATCCGTTATGAGTGTATGAACATCGCGGCCATCGATCCACTGTTTTTTCTTCTGTGGACGAGGAGAGGGGTTTGGAACACCCAAAACAACCTCCGAGAAATCTCTCCCAAAAACGATGCTGTAAAGAGCTTGGCGGTCACATTCCTTACCTTTTATCATCGATTTTCCTGCTTTTTTCATCTGTCCTATCGACGATACAAGGCCGAGTCTCCATCCCATTCGCTGAAATGATTCGAGCATGTCTTTGGAGATTGACACAATCATGTATGCCTCGACCGCGCCATCTTTGTTCTTCCTAACACTTCCGTCTGCCCTCCAATATCCGAGTAGTAACTCCCTTTGATAATTAGACGGAAGGCGCTCCATCCACGTGAGTGGGCACTTCCTCGAAGAGGCGCTCGATACCTTCAAGGACTTAAAAAACCCCCTCATGTAGCTGCATGAAACATTTACCCCGAGAACGTTCACTCCGTATTTTTGGAAATGGACTGGCGTGGCTTCTCGATTCAATATCGAACCTGCTATACTCGCCAAGTCATCGACAATCCACTGTTCTTCTAGCCCAAATGAAAACGAAATTCCATTCGGAATGATCGTTCCATCGCCCAACCAATATCCCACAAGCCTCCAGAAAGAGGATTGGTGGATATAAGCTACTTCGTCTCGCGCCAGACTTCTTTTTTGGTGCTCGGAAGATAAGATTTGACCGTTTGTCGCATCTTGTATGATTCGCGCCGTAAAATCCACCGCATTTTCTCCGCAAGCGCTTATGAACGCATCTTCGAGCGCGTCTACATTCAAAACAGATTCATCAAATGAATGAACGGCAATATCGCCGACTTTCAATTCGTCTGCTCTGATGAATTCAGGTTTGTAGGATTCGAAAAACTTGGTGGGGCATCCTCTTCCTTTTGTTCTTCCGTCCTTCTTGCCCGAAGCCTCCCTGCACGGCGCGTAACAAGGTGCAGATGTGCGAATGCAAGGTTCCGTGCGAATAGCCCAAACGAGATGCTCTGGTGTCATTCGCACGTAATCGCAAGAACCTCGAACCCGAATCGAAATCATACTTCCGTTATATTCTTTCTTGCGTACACTTTCCACGAATGCCATTTTTCCGCTGTGAGTCAAAACACAATCCCCTTTCACCACTTGTGATATATCAATTATACCACGTTCAGTGGTGACAGACGTTCCTTTTGGCTGACAAATAATCACTCGCGGATACAAAAATAGCCCCAATTTTGCCTCTAATTCCCCTACCGACACATCCAAAAAGTAGTTGAACTGCTCGTCAAAGTCTGCCGTCTGCGCAATAAACGTCTGAAAGCCGCTCAAATACCGCTTACGGAACAAGTCGGCTGTCATGATGGGAGGATGGCCTAATACGGGTTTTTGCTCGCTGAAATAACCGGGCACATACACGTTTTGCGACTGGATACCTGCGATGTCGAAATTCGCGCCATTCTCCCCATAGGGAATGTTGCCCCATAGGTTTGCGTCGTTGTCATAATCAAACGTGGTGGATGGCGCTGTCGCTTGCGGGTCCCATGTGAGTCCAGTTTGCGCCGCGAATGAGGCGAGCATCGCCCGTAACTTGTCGGGTTGTAGCCATTCGTTCGCTTGCAGGTTGCGGTCTGCCATCAGGTCACCCCCTAATTCCAGCGAATTTGTGCGCCTACATTGCCACCCAAGGTGGAGACGGCGGTAAGGGCAAACGTCACCGTAATTGGGCCGTCTGTGGTGTAGGGGTTGGTCAATTGTACCGATTCGCTACCCGCCGCTGTCACGTTGGTTGTAGAGGTGAAGATGATCGGCGTTTGCGTCCCTGTTCCCGCCACAAAATCGTTAACCGTCTGCGTGACCGTAAAGCTAACGGCCACGTCCGTGTGGTTGATCAACACGAGCGTGCAGGCGCTAGGCGCAATCTGATTCGCTTCTAACGTCAGCGTGACGGGTTGCGTGGAGCCGGACGCAGCAGAGGCGGCAAATGTCGCCGTCCCCT
>JAJZCJ010000250.1 GCA_021846145.1 Bacillota bacterium | reverse complement strand
ACAACCAGCCCCTCCGGCTGATCGAACGTGACAATTTCAATCTCAGCCCCCGGCTCAAGCTCGCACGCCAAATCAACCAACTTGCCATTCATCTTTCCCGCGACTGCCTGTCTAGCAAGTCCGGCACTGATTGCTGTCGCCACATCGCCCACCTTTGCACCTTGAGCAAATTCCCGTATAGAACCGTCCTTCAAGCGAATGCTTATTGACACTGTCATTTATTATTCCCTCCTACATGTTTTGTGAATTAAAACTAAAAATGCAAAAAAGCGCCCCCATCCCTATCCTCATGATAGGGACGAAAGCGCTGGCTGTCGTGGTTCCACCCTAATTCACACTGCATTACAGTGTCTTTATCCGCTTAACGCGCGGCTGCGGCCATGCTTACCGTCACTTGCGCAACTTTTCACAGGCAGCTCCAGAGTGGTGGCAATCTGTCAGCGCCGTAAGCGAAATCACACCAAAAAATCGCTCTCTCTGCACGGTTACACAGATCGTCGTATCTCAATCAAAGCTTCGTATAATACACATGATAAAACATATTGGCTAAAATTATACGAGTGCGTAGTAGATTTGTCAAAAAAATTAAGTATTTCATCGATCCCTTTATCTTTTCACCATGTGTATTGGCGTTCCCAGTGCTACTTCCGCTGCCTCCATCACCATTTCCGGGAGAGTGGGGTGTGCATGGATAGTTAATGCTAAATCTTCGAGCGTCGCGTTCATCTCAATGGCAAGCGCTAACTCAGCGATCAAATTAGATGCTTCGGCACCCACCACTTGTGCGCCCACCAGTACTCCAGTCGCCGCATCAGCAACCAATTTAACAAATCCAGTTCCCGCATTCATCGATACAGCCCTGCCATTTGCTCCATAAGCGAAACGGCCGGTCTGCACCTGCTCATACTTTTGACCCGCATCCTCTTCACTTAGCCCCACCATTGCCACTTCCGGATCAGAAAACACCACAGCAGGAATACAAGTATAATCGACGGCGCTATGCTTACCGGCTGCCACTTCCGCTGCCACTTTGCCTTCGTAAGATGCCTTGTGCGCGAGCGCCGGCCCCTCCACCACGTCACCAATCGCAAAAATGCCTGCTACCTTTGTGCTCCCTTTTTGATCGACGGGAATGAGTCCCTTTTCATCCACCGCGATGCCAATGGAGTCTAATGCCAATTCATCCGTATTGGGTCTTCTCCCCACTGTAACTAGCACATAATCAACAGTGAGTCCCCGTTCCTCGCCGTTTTCTTCATAAATCAACTGCACTTCATCTGCATTTTCGGTTGCGGATTTAACTAGGGTGTGAGTGAATACATCCACTTCCCATTCTTTTAAATTACGTAAAATTAACCGCGTGAAGCTCGGATCAACCGCTGGCAAAATCGATGCTGCCGCTTCCAGAATAGTCACTTTCGTCCCGAATTTTGCATATGCCTGTCCCAACTCCACGCCAATATATCCGCCACCCACAATTGCGAGGCGTTTTGGCACGTCATGCAATGAGAGCGCCTCCGTCGACGTCAATACACGTTTACCAAAAGGCAAGGAAGCTAGTTGTACAGGTCGCGAACCGGTGGCGATGATGCAATGTTTGAAATGATAATTGTGGGCTTCGGATGCGGTCATTACCCGCACCGCACTAGGGCTGACAAAAAAAGCTTCCGCTTTCAATGTCTGCACCTTGTTGCCTTTTAAGAGCATATCTACCCCTTGCGTCATTTGCTTGACAACGCCTTGTTTCCATTCCTGAACCTTCACAAAATCCAGTGTCACCGCATGATCAATCCCAGGCACCTTGGCTTTTTTGCCAACTGCGTAATCTTGTGCTGCTGTAATCAACGCCTTCGCTGGAATGCAGCCGCGATTTAAACATACGCCACCGATTTCTGCTTTCTCAATTAAAAGCACTTGCAAACCCAGTTGAGCGGCACGAATAGCAGCCACATATCCGCCTGGGCCACCACCGATTACCACCATTTCTACCTCTTCTGTTACTTCGCCCACCACCAAGCGCTTCCACCTCCTTGATTAGTTCCCTCACAAATGAGCGCTAGCGTTGCTGTGATTGCAATAGTCTACGGCAAAACCCTGCCCTGTGTTATGCGCGAAGCAAGGGAGCCCCATCAGGCGCATCCATATGTGACTTTAGAATTTGCTGGATGCCTGCTTGCAAAGGATCGGACTTTTCCGCTTGATAATCATAACCAATGAGCACAGCTTGCCCTCGCGCGACCCATTCTCCCTGTTGGTTTGCAAGCGCATGTTCAACAGTAAAACTCGAATTACCTAACCGGCCAACCCAAGTATAAATTTGTAATTTTTCAGCATATTCCACTTGGTGCAAATAATCGCACCTAGTGGCCACTACGATTAAATTCCAATTTTCCAATTTTAAAGAAGGATTAAAGAGGCGAAAAATCTCTCCTCTCGCCTCCTCCATATACGTGTAGTACATCGCATTATTCACATGTCCCAGTCCATCACACTCGCCAAACCGCACTGTTACTGTGCTTACAAACATGCTATTCTTCCTCTCCGATTACCTTGAGATCAACCCATTTTCCAAGTATTTTTCATTGTACATAAACACAATATCAGGATTTGGAATCACTAATTGCAAATTTTTGTCATCATAATTCACTCGTGATAAAAAATCCTTTATCAAGCTAATGCGTGCCAAGTGTTTGTCATCTGCTCGAACCACATACCATGGCGCAAATGCGGTATGGGTTCGAGCAAACATTTGATCCCTAGCCACGCTGTAATCATCCCACAATTTAACACTGCGTTCGTCAACAGGACTGATCTTCCATTGTTTTAAAGGGTCAGAACCTCGCGCTTGCAGGCGGTGTTTTTGTTCATTTTTAGTAATGTCCAAATAATACTTGAAAATTTTTGTTCCTGAACGTACCAGCAATTGCTCAAACAGCGGCACCGTTTCCATAAATTCTTCATATTCATCGTTGGTGCAAAATCCCATCACTTTTTCTACTCCTGCACGGTTGTACCAACTGCGATTGAACAACACCATTTCATGATCGGAAGGCATATGTGAAACATAACGTTGAAAATACCAACTTGCTTTTTCCTTGTCAGAGGGCGTACCAAGCGCCACCACCCGAGTTTCCCTCGGACTAAGATGCTCTGTAAAGTGCTTAATGGTGCCGTCTTTACCGGCTGCATCCCGTCCCTCAAATAAGATCAGAATTCTTTCTGCATTGGCAATCAGGTGCTTTTGTAACTTCACAAGTTCCACTTGAAGATGGTATAGATTATCTTGATAATGCGCTGCGTTCAATTTCTCTGACTCTTCTTGATCGACGACCGTTTTGTTCTTTTTTTCAGATCCCTTTTTCCCCATTTCATCTGCCCCTTTCCGACTCTGTTAAGCAAATACTATCTTGACCATAAACAAGTTGTGTGGAATTTTCAAGCTTCTCACCGTGCAACACCTTATCTGCTAGCTTGATCAAAACAAATATTCCGATTAAAATACCATAGTGGGTATTAAAATTGAAGGAGGGATCCTCGTGGAATGTAAAGAAATTTCAACAATCGAATTGAACCAATTTCTTTTTTCGCGACAAAAAATTCAATTGGTTGACGTTCGTGAGATTGACGAATACAGGGACGGCCATTTGGAAGGGTCACAGCTTATCCCTCTAGGCACATTGCCTTATCGCACCTATGAGTTAGATCCTTATCGACCAGTGGTACTGATATGCCGGAGCGGAAATCGCAGTAAAGAAGCATGCCAAATCTTAAGCGACCGTGGGTTTCAAGCAATATCATTACGCGGCGGACTTACAAACTGGTACGCTCATACATCATAAATGAGCAGAGGGTGATTACCTCTGCTTTTCCCCTTTGCCTCCAAATGTCTTTTCTTGACGAATTTATTACAAACTTGTAACTTTAAAAATTTACATTTCTTTGATATAGGGTGCTATAATTATACTGCTATGTATAATAGCGCTTAATTTCGTGCCATTATTGGGGGTTCCTCTGCATGACAGTTGATCACGATGCTACTGATTCCCACTATTTAAGAGAATCATTTACGTTTATTCTCAACAATGCCAATACAGAAGGTGAATTGTGGACTCAGAGTTGTCGTCAACTAATCATCGCGGGAAAGTTCAAAATGGCATGGGTCGGCATAAAATCAGACGATTATCGGATTGTTCCGATTGCTTCATATGGTGACGATGCTGGATTTTTATCACAAACCGCGATCCACTGGGACGAAAGTTTTTTAGGTAAAGGCCCTTCCGGAATCGCCATGAGATCAGGAAAGACAATTGTGTGGAGGGATCTTAGCACCAACCCTGATTTTGCCCCCTGGCGAAAACCAGCTTTAGATAATCACTTTCACGCGATCGTCTCCATTCCTTTATTCTATCCACAAGAAGCGCCTTGGGGTGTGCTTACCATCTATGCACAATCCCCAGAACAACTAGATGATGAGACTGTTCATACACTCGAGATATGGGCGCATCATCTAAAATTCACATCCCACCTTATCAAATCTAGGTTAACCGCCAAAAAAAACCAAACATTACTGGAACTTGTCCTTAAATACATGATAGACGTCATTGTACAAGTGGATAAAAATGACCAAATTCATTTTGCCAGTCCATCCGTTACTCGTATCTTTGGTTATGATCCTAATGGCATCTTAGATTTGCATTTTTACAATTACCTCCACCCAGATGA
>JAJZCJ010000249.1:2077-4733 GCA_021846145.1 Bacillota bacterium | reverse complement strand
TCGCCCTGAAACTGTGGGAATCCTTTCCGTTGATGGAAATCGCACCCTGGCGCAAGGGAACAATGATCACGGCGGGACTTTTCGGTCAGTGGATGCGAATCCAATTTATCGGACTTCCCGTGCGCCATGCCTACAACCCGAAGTCGGGGAATTTCGTGATGCCTTTCCCCACTCAGGATCAACGATTGCAGTGTTGAGGCGTACAACCTCCCGTCTGTCATGGTCGAATCGTCCTGTTTTTGTGTTCGGCCCACCCCACCACCAGGAAAAATCCGGGACGGTTGGGAGAGGCATATGTCTAAAGTTCAGTCATGGATAAAACATGATGTCGATTTTCTTTACACAACCATTTGGTTAGTGATTGTTGAAATATTTGAGGTATGAATCACGATCAGTCGTGGGTTAAATCATGGGCTGTGCATAACCGCATATGATTTAACAATGAATTAGAAAACAATTTGATTAAAATCAAAGTTATTTTTCTTGCGCGATATTTTCATTTTTTTCCATATCTAAATTTTAACGATAAAATATGATGTCGGTTTTCTTTACACAACCATTTGGGCAATCAAAAATTGTTAGTTAGAGATTCATCGCTGTCATGATGTCATAACGTTATTTTTTCTCACGATATTTTCATTTCTTAATATTTTTATAAAATAACGATAAAATATGATGCAATTTTTTTTGCTTAACCATGCGGTTAAATTAATGGCACGAATTATGCTTTGTTATTTTGCGCTAGCACATTTGATGAATGCTAGAGCATGAGACGCTATTACCAATAACTCAAGGAACTTCCGTGAACTCGAAAAAACTACTCGTTACTCTTGCATTGTCCACTTTCTCTATCGCTCCCCTATCTGTACTGGCCAACCCGATTCCACTTAACGGCAGTTTCTCTTTCAGTGGCGCTGCCGTCACCCAGTTCACCTCGGGCGGGATTACCTACTTGCCCGGCAGCCTTGGCGCAGGCATCAACTCGGCCACCAGCGTCACTGTGCAAAACCCATTTTCCATCACCGCTACCCCAACCACCACCTTTGGAGCCCCCAATGACTTGAATGGCCTACTTCCCTCAGGGACCCAAGGCTATATCGTCAACCCGGCACCCAATGGAACCTTTACCCTGCAAATCCCACCAGTGGGCACAGCCAACACGTTATCGTTGGGCACTCCCTTTGCCAGCGTGACCTCAAGTGTTAACAATGATACGTTCAATTTCACGGCTACCAGCGATCAAATCCTATCAAGCGTCTCACTTGGAAATATTTCTGAACTTGGTGTCATCATTCTCGGATCAGTTGTTGATACCCAAGGTAAGTACGCTTCATCCCCTGCCTCTGTGGGATTGACCTTCATCGACAATGCTGGTGCTCTGGGATATACCGGTGCCTTTTCTGCTCCGCCTGCCAATATCAATGTGCCCGAACCCGGCAGTCTCCTCCTTGTGGGGATTGGCGCCCTGGGTCTGGGGCTAGGCGCACGCAAATGGCCTGCAAGGATCTGCTAACAAATCCAGTGGGTCAGAGTTTCTGGCCCACAGATCTTTCAAAAGGCAGTTGTCTCGCAGAAGAGCATCATGATCCCAGTGAACTTTAAACGTATTACACAACCCAAAGCCCACCGTGCACACAGTGGGTTACCGGGTACATTCATGTCGACTCATTATCGAAAAAGAAGCATTCTGAGCCGATTCTCTTTCCTATATATTATTGCTCTGGGCGCGCTGTTTTATCTGATGCATGCTTTGAATAATTATGGAATTCAATAACGCAATGAAAACAGGTAAATTACATGCTAGATATTAATAACGAACGAATCACTAGTCGCACGCAACATCTATGCTATCCCTATCGTACTTACTTGCGTCGCCATCCCTGTAAGAAAAAAACATTATGGAGTTTTTTAAAAGACCGTGGACATCTTGCTTCCATGTTTTTTTTCCTCACACTCGGTTGTATATTAAAAATTGTGTACACAAAATAACGAGCGTTTTTATGACAATAACACCAAAAAATATTCAAAGAATACTAGTTGTCGGTGCAGGTCGAGGTGGTTCTGAAATACTCGATCTTTTTCGAGAAGATCCGCTTATTAATATTGTCGGTATTGTTGATATTAACCCGCAAGCCCCAGCACTGGAGATCGCAAAAAAACACGGTATCCCGGATTTTACCGACCTTTCTGAAGCAATCGAAGCGAGCAGACCTTGTCTCGCATTCAACCTTACAGGCGATGACAGTATCACCGCCTATATTGAATCTCAGTTAGGAAGCGAGAATATAATCGGGGGTTTCCAGGCACGTTTCATTTGGACTTTACTTACCCGTCTGAAACAAACAAATGAACAGATTACCGCCCTCGCACACCATGATTCCCTTACAGGGCTTCCCAACCGAATCCTGTTCTACGACCGTCTCAATCAAGCAATAACAAGGGCGCTTCGAGATAAAGAATCGATCGCGCTCATGTATCTTGATCTTGACGGTTTCAAACACATCAACGACACATTAGGGCACGATGCTGGCGATGCACTTCTGCGCGAGGCTGCCAAAAGAATCATGGCATGCGTTCGGGAATCGGATACGGTAGCGCGCATAGGTGGTGATGAGTTTACGGTGATTCTCTGTAATGCGCAAACAACGAGCAGCAA
>JAJZCJ010000249.1:0-2067 GCA_021846145.1 Bacillota bacterium | reverse complement strand
GACCGCGTGGCTAGAAAAATTATTGATGAAATAGCTCGTCCATTTTCAATCAATTATGGAAAAAATTACACGGTAAGTTCCAGCATTGGTATCGCTATCTATCCAGACCACGGAGAAACAGCAGAGCAGTTGGTAAAAATTGCCGATACTGCAATGTATTTGGCCAAACAAAGTGGAAAGAACTGCTGTCGTTACATTAAACCGCCATCGTTGAACTTTGAATTTGAACCGGGGCTATAAATATGCCTCATATTGAGTGAACCACCCTCGCCTAAAGGCGAGGGCTTCGAATTACGGCTCAAGCCGATTTGGTCGGCACAAGGCCGACTGAAGTCAAAATCAAAAACGAACTCATTTTTCATGGATTCGTTATGCTGGAACGAAGATCAAACCCTACCGCCTGAAGGCGGGGGATTTACGGATCCCTGAAAGGCGACTTTAAAACTTTATCCCTAACATTTTTGGGAAACATCATGGTTAAATTAGGTAATTTTGAACAAAGAATACAACCCCATGATTTACTTTCAAATAACGAAGTTCTATTGGACGCCAGAATCCCTTCACGGGTTCATGAGACTATTCACTTGGAACTTGCAGTCACTAACGAACAAAAATCCGCATCTCTTGACCTCATCCACAACCAATACTCCAAACGCGGATATTCACCCCCCCTGTCTCTGGAAGACCATGACCAGTGGATTACCTTCATTGCCGCCGAAAACTCGGGGCAAGTGATCGGAACCATCTCCGTAAGACCCGACACCATTCATGGCTTATTTGCCGACGAAACCTACCAAGACCACCTCAACGAACTGCGTCAACAAGGAAACCGGCTCAGTGAATTTGGACGTCTTGCCCTCAGACCCGTCGCCTGCAACCGACACATACTGTCTGAGTTATTCTATCTCGCCTATCTGTATCTTCGTACCCAGTGCAACTGTTCAATGGGGGTTTTAGAAATCAATCCTCGTCACGCAAAATACTATGAAAAAAAACTTGGGCTGTATCGTATCGGCCCCCTGAGACATTGCACTCGGGTAAGTGCCCCGTCAGTCCTGATGAGTGCCGATTTTCCCTTTCTTGAAGGTAGGGTAAAAAAACAAGGTTATTTCCTCGAAACTGCTTGGGCATTTCTGTCCACCCATCACATCAATATACAGGAGAGCCGGAATTTTTGAGCAGGTCGTTAGGTAACTGAACATTAGACATACGGCCCTCCCAACCGCTCCGGATTTTTCCTGGTGGTGGGGTGGGACGAACACAAAAACGGGACGATTCGACCATTTTTGCATTTATCGAAAATTTATCGCGTGGAACTTCATGCCAATATTGGGCAACTGGTTATGAAAAAGGATTTTTTGCAAGGTGCAAAGCAGGGTTGCTGAAAGACGACGCTATCCCAACCAGGACTACCTCACGACTTTTTTGGTTCAGCAAATATCTTGTCTACTAAATCCAGAATGGTCTGCGGCTTGAATGGCTTTAAGATATAGCCACTGATACCGATTCTTTTCATCTCCATGAAGCATTCCCGGTTGGCCTCCGCGGTCACCATGATAACCGGAATAACGGAATCCTTGGTTCGGATAGCCGACACGAATTGGGTGCCGGTGAGGCCAGGCATGTTCCAATCCGAGAGTATCAGATCAAACGAGTTGCTCCGCATAAGTTGAAGCGCTAATTCTCCGCTGCTTGCCTCCATCGTTTTGTAACCACTGCTCCTAAGCAAGGAGGATATAACGGTACGTATGGACAACATGTCGTCAACCACGAGAATGCTTTTACAGGTCATGTGGCGTCTCCCAGGTCCTGTGGATGTGGTGATTTATTAATGAGTGGATTCGAAATTGAAATGCAACCCGATGGCGGCTTGGTGTAACGACAGCAGTTCTTCCCGCTGTGTTTGGCCAAGTACATTGCGGCATCGGCGATTTTTACCAACTGCTCTGCTGTTTCTCCGTGGTCTGGATAGATAGCGATACCAATGCTGGCGCTCACCGTACAATTTTTTCCGTTGATCATAAATGGGTAAGCGATAGCATCAACAATTTTCTTGGCTACGTGGTC
>JAJZCJ010000248.1 GCA_021846145.1 Bacillota bacterium | reverse complement strand
GCTGATCGCCCGCAAGGATCAGGAAGAAGTGCCCCGCTATCTCGCGAATAGACCTGCTGAGGCTGCGCTTGGTCCTTTTGCAGCACTTGCCATGGATTCATTACTGGAGTCTAAGCTACTTGAACCGTTGACAAAAACACAGGTTCAAGAGTTGATTGCACAAATTTATGACTTACATCAAGAGGCCTATGGTTGGCAGATTCCCTTTTCAGCGCAGGAATTGTATGAGCAGGTTCGCGCTTTTACCCCCACCCAAGATACACGCGTTCGCACGTGGGTGCGCTTGAGCTTGACAGTGCTGGATATCTGGTACCAATATGGCATGCCACCGACGGTAGCCGTGATCAATCCGCTACAAAACGGAGCTTTGGATGAGGAACTGCTTGACGAACCAAGTGAAGTGGCAAAGCCGATGATCATTAAGACGCCTATGCTATGACGATCAAGTGAGCATCAGTCCATAATACTTGTGGAATATACAATGACACAGCGAACTGGGTTAGAAACTCTGTTCTTTATTGCACACTCAAACTCATCGCAAAGTCATAAGAGATGATGTGACCTTGCGGGGTTTCAAGCCATGCTTGTTCTTGGTGCGATTTTTCGGATATTGCCGCGCTTGTATAAGATGAAAAATAATCGCGAAGATGGTGCAAAACGTCTATTTCCGCTGCTGAGAATCTAGATAAATCGGATTTTTGCTCTGCGTAAATGAGGAGGCCATCGTTAATCCCCGACTCCACCATACGAATGTTTTGTTCATTTTCGAATGCATCTAACATGGTAAAAAAGTGCATGGGAACAGGTCCGTAAGTTTGGCGTTGATAGGCCAAACCGCTGATAGAACAGGTAGTCCGTCGAAAGCCCACAAAATCAGCGTACCAAAGCAGTTTCATCAGCTTTGTTTTCCACACCCCGTCTTGCGCGAAAATCAAAATCATATTTTTTAACCGTTCCAGATCGATCACTCGATACCCCGTCTCGATACCGATCCCATAAGCAGATTGCAACGCTTCGAACGTATTCATCAACAAAATCGGTGCATGAGCGGTCTCAAGTGAGATTCTCACCACCTCAGCCTCTTCGCGAGGGAGACTCGAACCCCGCTCTTGGAGATAGTGCGCCATCCCCTCGTTTGTGGAGATCATCTTGAGCAAATCGTTGTGAACCCGGTCGGGCACCCCTCCGGCTTCGTAACGATGCAATGTAATTTCTCCCCACCCAAGGAACCGCGACATGCCTCGCTGTGACAAACCATAACGCTCTCTAATTTCACGGATCTCCTCCGGCACCAAAAGATCGTGTTTTTTGCGATAAACATCATAGACCTTTTGCAAGTTCAAGGAATCCAACTTCTTGTCAAATAAATCCTCTCCACATACAGGACATATCATCACATTGGCTTTAATTTCAATTTCTTCACCTCGAACTGGATAAGACTCCATTCGAGGTTCCGCCTTACACTCGCGTTCGGCTTCGCACTTCGGACAATACTTTAACATCTTTCTCATCCCTCTCGATATGGGTAGGTGAGCGGCCATTCGACCCTGTGAAATGAGATACATACGCATCCGCGATGTTCATCGCATTTCAATTTTATGTATAATTCTGCACTGCCTATGTCGGCACCAAAAATATAGATGTCTCCCCCCTTATCCGTGTCATGGTCACTTTCCGGCCCTTTGACGTAATTAGATGGTTGCAGGCTTGATATCACTCTCTCCACATCATCAACGGCCATTTCCAACTCAGTCAGCGTTCGCAGACATTTCCTTCGTTCTACGAATTCAAAACGTCCATTCTCGATATGACTTTTACAATCACGCAGGAATGACAGAATTGGATCAAGTTCAGTTTGCCCCAAATCATCACCTTCACATCCCACTATCGTTATCATATGATAACACAAAAACCAATCTACCGTAAATACCCGGCAGGTGAAGTTAATCGCCATAACTTTACGTAGGTATTATTTTCAATTTGTCTGCAGAACGCCAATCAAGTGACAAGGATGTTTTTATCGGTAAATTTGCGAATTTGTAATACAATGCACCGCAAAAAGCGTATAATAAATTACGTTGATGCTATTGTTTATGTAGCTAGGCACGACATTGTACCTAACTAAGAGGGTAGGTGAACATGATGGCGCTTTTTCCGCCTGACACAGACAATTTAGATCAATTGGCTGCATTCTTTAATCAAGTAGATTCAACGGAACTGACTAATTTGGAAGAAGTCAAAACACTTCCGGAAGCGGAAGCACCTCAGGATTCAGAGTTAGTGCCAGTGAGCTTGCGTCTGCTAAAAGAGGATGTGGAGTTAATCAAACAATTGGCCCAAAACGAGGGCATGCCTTATACAACCATGATTCGTTGGGTTTTGCATCGTTTTGCAAAAAGTACACGCCCAGGCAGAAAATAAGGTTAGCCAAGAGTTCTCAGCATGCACTAAGCGGATTTCATTCTCATATTCCACATCTCGAAAAGGATGTTGAACTACTCCCGCTTACGCTTCGCTTAGAAGTGGGAGATTCCATTTTGAGCCGTTCAAGAAGCTCCGTGGTGCGCGTACTAGCAGAACACTTCTGATGCACTCATACTCGGTCTAGGTTCAGACGGAGTCGGAGCATCAGATGCCAAACCATGAGTCCCTGCGTGGTCCCACACACCCGCCGAATAGAAGGCGTGAACCTTCATACCCGACGCTCTCATTTCGAAAAACCGCCAATGCGCCCAGTGATGCCGACCAGCTATCTTCTCCGGTAGCCATGAGGACATCATTGGTGGCAGTTTCTCTTTGAACCTCATGCCGCGACGTGCAATCACATACGCAGCACTTTGGTGAATCGATATGCCTAATCGTTTCATGTACTTCATTTTGCCGATCTGGCTGGTATACGCAGGATTGACGTGGAATACCGCGACACCCATCTTCTCCGCACGGCTTTCAATGGCACTGATGAACTTGCGGTACGCGAACATGGAAAGCTTGCGGTTACGCTTGCGCGAACCATAAGACGACTCTGCTTTTGATACGGTGGTGTCTAGCTTTTCAAGAACGATAGGTTTATTTAGTTTGACGGCCATATCCACTAAGCGGATCGCAAGCGCCTCGATAATCTTGTCGTTCTGCCCTGAAGTATGGTTTTCTAAGTCGAAATCATCTATCCACGACTTGATGAGTTGACCTTTACTGTTCACGTTTGCCATGGCTAGGTGGTCACCATTAATATCCACACCGATGACACCACTCGTTTTGCAATAGTTTCCGACTGGTGCGGGCGCAACGTCTAACAAACATTGGACAATATAATACTCGCCATGATCATCGATGCGCCATGCCATCGACTGACCATTCTCTAGTCGTTCTTTGGTACGACGTTGTAATTGCGCGGCAATGGCTTGCGTGATTATGTCACCGCCGTAGGGAAAAGTGACATTGGTGATGGACTGTTCCACTCCATCATTTGTCGTCCAATATAAGGCATGCTTTGCAGGCTCGTAGCGCACCACAAAGTTGCCATTTTTAGAATCTTTACGGCCACTCAACGTCATGTTACTGTATCGTCTGTTATCGAACTCCTGCTTCCATTCATCGTGATGTTTGCGATACCTTTTGACGGTATGCTGTTGGCGGTAGAAGTCTTTCGTGCCATAAACAGCACCTGCCATATTGGTTTGCAATCTCTCTAGTTTTTCTTGCTTTCGTTGCAGTTTGAATCTCAGTTGTCCGATCCGTGCTTTTAAGTGTTTGATTTGCGGATCAACATACTGATGCTCAAACAGATAGGCAGTGTCGTAGGTGACTTCTTCCTTGCCGCGTTTGACGATATACTTGCCGTTCGCTATGTGTTCAGGTGCCCGTTTGGTGAGTTTTGGCTTGCCTTTCACGCATGACACTTTCACTTTGCGTAGCCGATCCAGTTGTTTTGTTGTATCTTTGATCTTTTTCTCGGTAGCCTTGATCTGCGCTTTCGTGGTTTCGATGTTCAGTTTGGTCAGTTCTTTTTGCCCTTTGAGTGTTTCAGCAGCCGCTTTCACGGCATCGCGTGCATAGTAACTAGATAACCCAAACTGATCTTGTACTTGCAGGTAGTCGCTTAGTTGAGGATCACCTACTTGTTGGCGCTCTCGACGTAATAGAGACTGGTACGCATAATGTTTCCCACGATTGAACAGGCGCAAACTTTCCGCAATGGTGTTGACAGTTTTCAATGATAACGTCGTTTTGTATATGCGATTGCTACGATACGCTTTCATCATCTGCCATCAACACCTTTTGCGAATTCAAACTATTATCTGCGTATATCGTAGCATAAATAGTTTGTTTACACAATCGTTTTATTTGCATAAGCGAATAACCATCTGCTATAATCATTTTCAAATGGAGGAATACTAACCATGATCATTTATGCACCACTTTGGGCAACTATGAACCGTAGAGGGAAAACAAAGAAAGACCTAAAAGTACATCTGCAATTTTCATCGTCTACTGTTGCTAAGTTATCGTCCAATACCCCAATTCGCTTCGATATTCTCGATAAGCTATGCGAGTATTTGAACTGCCAACCATCAGATATCATCGAATACGTGCCCAAGCAAGGCTGACGCCTATCCCCCACCTTCGCTTCGCGTAGAGGTGGGGGTATGCGGCTTAGTTTAAACGATCAAAATTTCGTGAAACCGCATCATTAGGCGTTCCGTAACAGGCTCATTTGTTTTTATGGCAGAAGATC
>JAJZCJ010000247.1 GCA_021846145.1 Bacillota bacterium | reverse complement strand
GATGCGGTATTCCGAAAATTAACACTGAGAATTACGGTACTTTTATTAGTATGTTGTATGATTTTTACCAAGCGGTAAAGACAACCAAAGAGTCAAATGATGAAAATGAAAAATTCATTGCTAATATCGAAGTTGAATTTCTTTTGCAACAGTTATCGGATGTAAATCAAATAGACGATTTCTGACCTGATTCTTGACAATACAACATACCGACTGGTCAGTATCCATATGACTCATTGAGCGTGGGAGGCCAATCATGAAAGAAAAAATCACATCCGCAAGTATTTTGCTTTTTGAGAAAAATGGATTTAGCGAAACGACGATTCAGAATATATGCGATGCCCTTGGAGTGACAAAGGGGACCTTTTACTATTATTTCATTAGTAAAGAAGAACTCCTGATGGACATTCACAAACGGTATATCGACGGTGCGCTCAGGCGTCAAGCAGAAATTCTTGAAGATCCTAGCACAAATTATCGCACCAAGCTTTTTGATATGGTCTATATGCAGTTGCATATCATTGAACAGCAGGGAGCAAGTGCAAGGGTATTTTTTCGGGAAATTCGGCATTTGGGTGAGGAACGACTGGCGGAGATTATTCCTAAACGCAACCAATTTCGTGCGAATCTAGAGATGTTGCTACAAAAAGGTGTCGAGTTAGGGGAGTTTCAACAAAATTTAAATGTAAAAATTGTTACTTTAGGCATTCTTGGGTTGACCAACTGGAGTTATCAATGGTTTCATCCTGATGGTGAATTGAATGATCGAGAAGTGGCGGAAATTTTTGTGCACATGGTGCTGCAAGGAATTGAGGGGTGAAAAAGGGGGAGGATCAGTGGCAACTTGGTAGACTTTGTGGACAGGAATCTGGACGTCCTTGTCGAAATGGTACCATCATGAATACATAAGGGGCGCTTGCGATGTGGATCAAACCAGAAAGCCTGACCATCACACAGGTGCAGGTGTTGAATGAAGTGGGAGAATTGGTGGGAGAAGTGCCAAACCTAACGGAGGCACAACTCGTAGACATGTATCGTCACATGATTATCGCTCGCACTTATGATGAACGGGTCATTCGTTTGCAACGGCAAGGGCGTGTAGGAACGTATGCTCCTTTTAGTGGACAAGAGGCAGCGCAGGTGGGAAGTGCGTATGCCCTAGAAAAAAGTGACTGGTTATTTCCCAGCTATCGTGAAGTGCCAGCTTTATGGATGCATGGGCTGCCACTCGAAAATAGTTTGCTATACACGATGGGTCATGTCTATGGCGCGAGGTGGCCGGAGGGTGTGAACGCCTTTCCTGTGCAAATCATTATTGCTGGACAAACCACACAAGTGATGGGGAGCGCGTGGGCGTCGAAATATCTAAACGACAACCATGTCAGCCTTTGTTATCTGGGGGATGGTGCCACTTCTCAAGGTGATTTTCACGAATCATTGAACTTTGCTTCTGTATTTAAGCTCCCTGCGATCTATTTTATCCAAAATAATCAATGGGCGATTAGTATGCCCCGCAGCCGGCAGTCAGGAAGTCAGACGTTGGCGCAAAAAGGATTGGCTTACGGGATTCCTAGTGTGCAGGTGGACGGTAATGATGTGTTAGCAGTGTACAAAGTGACGCAAGAAGCAGTGCAGCGTGCGCGATCTGGGGAGGGGCCTTCGGTGATTGAAGCGGTGACATTTCGGTTGGGGTCACACACTACTTCCGATGACCCTACTCGTTATCGCGCGCAGGAAGAACTGGAGGCGTGGCGACAAAAGGATCCACTGCTTCGCTTTCGGCGCTTTCTGATGGAGCAACAGCTATGGGATGCAGCGCGTGAACAGACATTGCTACAAGAAGCGACGGAATTAATTGAGCAAGTCGTAGTCGCGGCTGAAGGAGTAAAAAAAGGCACATTAGAAGAATCGTTTGATTATGTATACGCGAATCTAACTCCACGTCTACGTGAGCAAAAAGCGGCGGTTGTGAACAAGGGGGTGCGCTGAGATGCCGGTAATGAATATGATCGAAGCGATCAATCAGGCACTGTCCCAAGCGTTGGCGAGTGATCCGAGTGTGCTCATCCTTGGTGAAGACGTGGGCAAGTCAGGCGGCGTGTTTCGGGCAACTGATGGGTTGCAGGCAAAGTTTGGTGAGCATCGGGTGGTGGATACGCCGCTCGCGGAGTCTGCCATTATTGGTGGCTCGGTGGGACTTGCTGCGCGCGGGCTTCGGCCAGTAGCGGAGATTCAATTTCTGGGATTTATATACGAAGCGATGGATCAGCTTGTGTCTCAGGCCGCTCGTATGCGTTTTCGCACAGCGGGTCGGATCAATTTGCCGATGGTGGTGCGTTCGCCGTATGGCGGTGGAGTGCGTACACCTGAGCTACACTCAGATAGCCTTGAGGGGCTTTTTGTGCATTCGCCTGGAATAAAAGTGGTGATGCCCAGTTCCCCATATGATGCAAAGGGGTTGCTGATTGCAGCCATCCGTGATCCTGATCCGGTGCTTTTTTTGGAACCGATGAAACTGTATCGAGCGATTAAAGAAGAGGTGCCAGAAGAAGCGTACACGATAGAGATCGGCAAGGCTAAAATGGTGACCCAGGGAGAAGACCTCACGCTGATCACCTGGGGTGCCGCCACACCTGTTGCAATAACTGCTGCGGCAGCGTGGCAAGCGCATCAAAAGGGATCGATCGAAGTCATTGATCTACGCACCATTGTGCCGATGGATGAAGAGACAATCATTCGATCAGTAGAAAAAACTGGTCGCGCCTTGATCGTGCACGAAGCGCTCAAATCCGGTGGCGCGGGAGCTGAAGTGGCGGCACTCATCAGCGAAAAGTGCATGTTCTCTCTAATGGCTCCTATTATGCGTGTGACTGGATTTGACACTCCTTATCCGGCGTTTTCTGTGGAGGATGAGTGGCTTCCTAACGCTGGACGCATTACGACTGCAATTGAAGAAATGCTTTCTTATCAGTAAGGGGGAAGTGTCATTGGCGTATGAATTTCACCTTCCTGACATTGGGGAAGGACTACACGAGGCAGAAATTTTGCAATGGTTTGTGTCCGTTGATGATGTGATTGCAAAAGATCAGCTGATTGTCGAAGTGCAAACGGATAAGGCGGCCGCTGAGATCTCGACGCCCGTTGGCGGCAAGGTGCGTGCGCTTGGTGGCGAAGTCGGCGGGATGGTGAAAGTTGGGGACGTGCTGATTGCGCTAGATACAGCCGAGAGTGGGTTAGATTCTGGGGTGTCACCTGTCGATGTTGGACAGGTTGCACCCGTTCATTTAGGTAATAAAGTGTTGGCTGCCCCCGCTGTTCGAAAGTTGGCTAGGGAATTGAATGTTGATTTGGCGCAAGTTCCACCAAGTGATGCTCGTGGTCACGTCACGAAAGCGGACGTGGAGGCGTATGCCAAGGCAGCGGCGACAGGCGGGCAACAAACGATGACACCAGCGGTCAAGCCGACAGTTTTGGATCGATATGATTCGCTGGTTGAACAAGAGCAGGAAATGCGTCAACCGATTCGTGGATTACGCCGACGTGTTTATGAAAATATGACACGCTCCATGTACACGGCTCCGCAAGCGACAGGAATGGACGAACTGGACGCCAGTCGTTTGGTGGAGGTCAGAGAGCGACTATTGCCTTTTGCTAGCGCACAGGCAATCAAGTTGACCTATTTGCCATTTATCATTAAGGCGGTAACTCATGTATTGCTGGAATATCCGATTTTCAATGCGTCCGTGGATGATGAGTCGATGGAAATTATCTACAAGCGACATATCAACATTGGCGTGGCGACGGCGACGCCTGAGGGGCTTTTGGTGCCGGTGATCCATCATGTGAATCAGAAATCGGTGTTTGAGATTGCACGTGAAATGGAGGATCTGGCTCGCCTTGCGCGTGAACGCAAACTGACGATGGAACACCTTAGTGGGGGTACGTTTACGATCAGTTCTACTGGGGCAAATGGTGGGTGGTATGCCACACCGATTGTCAATTATCCGGAAGTGGCGATTCTCGGAGTGCACCGGATTGCCAAAAAACCGGTGGTGCTTGAATATGATCAAATAGTAGTACGCCATCAGATGGGCTTTTCATTGAGTTTTGACCACCGTGTGATTGACGGTGAGCCTGTGGGTCAGTTTATCCGTCGATTTAAGGAAATTATCGAACATCCAGAATTATTGCTTGCACTCTAGAGGTGAATCGTTTGGCTTTGCAAGAAAAAGGGCTGCTTCGCGTGTTGGTTTTTGCTGCCATTGTCGCGATGCTGCCTAATTCAGTATTGTTTCCTGCGGCAAGAGATATCGCCGAGCACTTGCATACTCCGATCTCGTTTATAGGACTTATGATTTCTGTGTACTCTATCGCATATCTCGTTGTAACTCCAATCCTTGGTGTCATCTCTGATCGCGTGGGGCGAAAATGGATCCTCGTCGTGGGACTTAGTTTGTTCGCAGTAGGGGGGATTTTTCCTTTATTTACGCATGTGCAGGGTATCATTTTGGTTGGACGAGCACTAATGGGAATGGGTAGCGCAGGCATCATGCCCACAGTATTTAGTGTGATCGGTGATGAGTACGCGGCAGGAAATCGCAGGCGTCAGGCGCTAGCTTGGATTAGTACAGCGATTGCGGTGGCGGAGGCGATTCTGCCTTTTTTTAGCGGACTTGTCGACAGCCTTTCTTGGAAGGGCGTTTTTTTACTGTATTGTGCAGGCTTTATCGCGTCGTTATCTGCACTGTGGATGCAACCTAAAACAAACGCAGGTATCCGCA
>JAJZCJ010000246.1 GCA_021846145.1 Bacillota bacterium | reverse complement strand
CATGATTGGTGTGTCTGCAGCACTTGGTGTTTCTGATGTGCCGTTTAATGAACCGATTGCAGGTGTGATTGTAGGTCGAATTAACGGTGAGTTTGTCGTGAATCCCACACATGCACAGGTTGAAAAAAGTGAGATGCACTTAGTCGTAGCAGGAACCAAGGACGCCATTATGATGGTGGAGGCGGGAGCAAAAGAAGTATCTGAAACGGTGATGCTTGATGCTATTGTGTTTGGTCATGAAGAGATCAAGCGTATTATTAGTGTGGAAGAATTACTGATTGCTGATGCAGGTAAACCAAAGATGTCGGTAATTGTTCGCAAGATCGACGAGGCTATCGAAAATGTGGTTCGAGTTTATGCAACGGACAAGCTCAGAAGCGCGATTTATCAGGCTGAAAAGCATGCGCGTCAAGAAGCAATTGATGCAGTGGTAGATGAAACAAAACTGTATTTTGCTGAACAATACGCTGACCAATATGCAGAGCATGCGAGCGATATCAGCGATGTATTGCATAGCATCGTGAAAGAAGAGGTACGCAAAGCTATTTTAGTTGATGGGATGCGTCCCGATGGTCGTTCACTTGATGAAATTCGCCCGATTACAGTAGAGGCAGGAGTATTGCCGCGTACGCATGGGTCTGGGTTATTTACCCGCGGACAAACGCAGGCTTTGTCTGTGTGTACGTTGGGGGCGCTTGGTGATGTGCAGATTTTAGATGGTATCAGTCTGGAAGAAAGCAAACGCTTCATGCATCACTACAATTTTCCGCCTTTTTCAACAGGGGAAGCACGCCCGCTTCGTCCGCCTAGTCGCAGAGATATTGGTCACGGGGCATTGGGGGAACGCGCGCTTGAACCGATCATACCGAAAGAGGATGAATTTCCTTATACGGTTCGTTTAGTATCTGAGGTACTCGAATCGAATGGTTCCTCTTCACAAGCTTCCATTTGTGCATCCGTGCTTGCTTTAATGGATGCAGGGGTGCCAATCAAGGCACCTGTAGCCGGAGTGGCAATGGGACTCGTTAAAGATGGGGAACAAGTGGCGGTGCTAACAGATATTCAAGGCATGGAAGATCATTTAGGCGACATGGACTTTAAAGTAGCTGGATCTTCGCAAGGCATTACCGCTTTACAAATGGATATTAAAATTGGGGGTATTACTCCCGCCATTTTAGAGCAAGCACTGGAGAAGGCGCATGCAGGCAGAATGTTCATTTTAGATAAAATGTTACAAGCTATCAATGAGCCAAGAGAGAATTTATCTCCTTATGCTCCTAAGATTATCACGATGAAAATCAATCCAGACAAAATCCGAGAGGTGATTGGACCTGGTGGACGCGTGATTAATAAAATCATTGAAGATACCGGTGTAAAAATTGACATTGAACAAGATGGCCGCGTGTTTATTTCTACGCCGAATCAAGAAGCCGGAGAAAGGGCGCGCGAAATTATCGAGGGCATTGTCCGTGAAGTGGTAGTGGGCGAAACTTACGATGGCAAAGTGATGCGTGTCGAGAGTTATGGTGCCTTTATTGAGATTTTGCCTGGTAAAGAAGGGCTGGTTCATGTATCCCAGCTTGGGGCTGAACGCGTGAAGAGCACGGAAGACGTAGTGAAAATTGGCGATCCATTGAGGGTAAAGGTAACAGAGATTGATAGTCAAGGCAGGATTAATCTTTCGCATCGCGAAGCATTGCGCGATGCAGGTGTCGAGGTAGCGGAAGCTGTTAGTCGACCTGAGCGCAATGAGCGAAGTGATGGGAATCGGGGGCCTCGTAGGGAAGGAACTCACAATCGCAATGGTGATCGTAAAGGATCACATGATCGTCCAGAGCGGCCTCATACTCCGGTGAATCGCTAGTTGCAAAAGTTTTGCGAAATAATTGTAATGAAGGGCAGCCAATTAGGCTGCTTTTGTTATTTTTTTGCTGGTATTGGCAAACACTTTTCTATAGGGAAGGTGAATGCAAAATTGAAAATTAAAATTGTTTCACGGCCGTTGATCATATTGATGTTGTTGGTTTTGTCCACTTGGACATTGGGAAACGCCAAACAAAATAAATTACATGCGACATCGGTTAATACCTTATTGAATCAAGTGGCTCAGGCTTACCAAAGTCCGCCTGTTAGTGCGCGAGTGGATTCTGTGTGGAAGCTATTACCTGCTTTGAACGGTACCAAGCTGAATATTACAAAAACCATGAATGGCTGGAATGCACAGGAACCGGGCACCACTTTACTAGTGTTTGACCAAATTCCCCCTGCAGTGGACACAGCAGCATTTAAGGATGTCCCTATCTATCGTGGCAATCCATTGAAACGGCAAATCGCTTTAATGTTTAACGTGGCTTGGGGCGAAGAGTATCTGCCGAAAATAGTAAGTATTTTAAGGGATCATCACGTGAAGGCCACTTTTTTTATTGATGGAAAATGGGCTTCTACGCATCAAATAATGTTACGTGAATTAGTAAAAGCAGGAATGGAACTAGGTAATCACGGCTATAATCATCATTTGTTCAGCAAAATGTCTAAATTTCAAATGATGACAGATCTGTCTAAGACCAATACGAACATCAAATCAGTGACTGGTATATCGCCTATTTTGTTTGCACCACCCGCTGGTGATTTTAATACCTTAGCAGTAAAAGTGGCTGCTGGATTAGGGATGAAAACTGTGCTTTGGACAGTGGATACAGTAGATTGGCGTCGTCCACAGCCAGAGGTAATCGCGATGCGCGTGTTAATGAAAAAAACGCCCGGTGTGCTTGTGCTGATGCATCCTACGTTGCCAACTACATCAGCGTTACCAGTAATTATTGATAATTTACAAAAGGAAAAGTATCAAATTGTCAGTGTGAGCGACTTGCTAAATCCCAATCGTCCACGGCCCAATAATTTGAAAGAGGCGCTGGATGGCTTGAGATCCCCTTAATAAGTTGATATAGTGAGGTCAGTTTGCATAGGGGTCAATTAACAGTGCATTAAGGAGGAAACATTTGGTACAGCGATATACGCTTTCTAACGGTATCCGATTAGTTTATGAAGAACTACCTTTCCTACGCTCAGCGAGTATTGGGGTCTGGATTGGTACAGGTTCTAGAGATGAATCTTCACAACTAAGTGGTATATCTCATTTTTTAGAGCACCTGTTTTTTAAGGGAACAACACGGTATCATGCTAGACAATTAGCGGAATTATTTGATCAAATAGGCGGTCAAGTCAATGCTTATACGACTAAAGAATATACTAGTCTCCACGTTAAAGTTCTCGATGAACACGCAGAACTAGCGCTTACTTTACTCTCAGAGATGCTGTTTGACTCGGTCTTTGCAGAGGATGAGATGGAGCGCGAAAAGAATGTCATCATGGAAGAAATTAAAATGTATGAAGATAATGCTGAAGAAGCTGTGCATGATTGGATTGTGGAAAAGTCTTTTGCTGGTCATCCGCTAGGGGTGAATATTTTAGGGACAGAGGCACACTTGCGCAGCTTTGTCCGCCAAGATGTTATTGATTACATGGAGAACCGTTATACGCCTGATCAGATGGTGATTTCGGTGGCAGGACGTTTTGATGTACAAAAATTGGTCTATCTTGTGCAGGAGAAGTTTGGTCACTTACAACGCACGCGCAAGGAACTGGTCGCGGGGAAACCTATATATAAGCAGGCCAATGTTTTTGATCCGCGTCCCATTGAGCAAACTCATGTGTGTTTGGCACTTCCAGGGTATGCCTATTCTGATTCTCGGATATATACGTTAGCTCTATTAAATCACGTGCTGGGTGCTAGTTCGAGTTCACTTTTATTTCAAGAAATTCGCGAAGAACGGGGCCTAGCTTATAGCGTGTTTTCTTACCATAGTGCATTTCGAGACACGGGACTATTTACTATTTATTATGGCTGTTCACCAGACCAAGCGACTGATGTGATGGAATTGATACAAAATATAATGGATCGATTGCGACGAATGGGGATGGCTGAGGGGGAACTGCAAAAAGCGAAAGTCCAGCTTATCACTTCATTCTGGCTGAGTCATGAGAGCCCTGCAAGTAGAATAGGTCGCATGGCAAAAAATGAACTATATTTCGGACAACAGGTGGAGCCTGAGGAGGCTGTCGCAAAAATGCAGGAAGTGACGCTAGGGGATGTTCAGATGATCATTCAAGAGCTGCTAAGTTCACCCATGTCATTTGTGGCATTAGGACCGAAGGAACATTCATTTTTTGCAAATCCGTAATAGGAGTATGATTGATGGATACGTTGCGCTATTTTGAATGGGTACCTGGTTTGGATCATCAAGAATTACAACTGCCCATTCGGCAAACTGTGGGTTCTGCAGGTTATGACCTTTTTTCAAGCAATGATGTAGTCATCGCTCCCAATGAAATTAAATTGATTCCCACAGGAGTCCGAGTAAAATTGCCAGTTGGCGAATTTTTGGCCGTGTATGCTCGTAGTAGTCTCGCTTTAAAACACCATTTGCTTTTGGCGAATGGTGTTGGGGTGGTTGATGCAGATTATTATGACAACCCTGATAACGGCGGGGAAATCTTTGTCCCGCTTTGGAACGCGGGATTAGAAGTGGTAGTGCTGCCGCGTGGTGAGCGAATTGCACAAGGTATTTTTACGCAGTTTCTCACCATTGCGGCAGACGAAATAACAAACGCAAGCAAACGACAAGGTGGCTTTGGATCCACAGGCAGCAGGTAATGCGTTATTATTTGAAGGAAATCGGCTCTTTTCCAAATATACTGAGAATGTCTTTTTCTAATAATTGG